>DASSBX010000290.1:0-2149 GCA_035698305.1 Miltoncostaeaceae bacterium
CATCATCGGCAGGATGGCCCCGGGGGACCGCGCGTGAACGTCGCGCGGCCGTCGTCGCCGCGTCTCACCCTCGCGGGCCTGGTCACGGCGGCCATGGCGTACGCGCTCATGCAGACCTTCCTGATCCCGGCGCTGCCGGCGCTGCAGGACGACCTCGGCACGAGCGGGACGTGGGTGACGTGGACCGTCACCGCCTACCTGCTGACGGGCGCGGTGGCGACGCCGCTGATCGGCCGCCTCGGCGACCAGCACGGCAAGGCGAGGCTCATGGTGATCAGCCTCGCCGTGTTCCTGGTCGGCTCCGTCGCCGCGATCTTCGCCTGGGACGTGGCGTCCCTGATCGTCTTCCGGGCCGTCCAGGGCGTCGGCGGCGCCGTCTTCCCCCTGGCGTTCGCCATCATCCGCGACGAGTTCCCGCCGGAGCGCCAGGGCCAGGCGATGGGCCTGGTGTCCGCGGTGCTCGGCGTCGGCGGCGGCGTCGGCATCGTCGCGAGCGGGCTGATCGTCGACAACCTGTCGTGGCGCTGGCTGTTCGTGGTCGCCGCGGTCGTGGTGGCCGCCGCGCTCGTGCTGGTGTGGCGGTTCGTGCCGGAGTCGCCGGTGCGGGCGCCCGCGAAGGTGGACGCCTGGGGCGCGGTGCTGCTGTCGGGCGCGCTCGTGGCCCTGCTGGTGGGCCTGACCGAGGGGCAGCCGCTGGGGTGGGGGTCGCCCGCGATCGTCGGGCTGTTCGCCGCCTCGGTGACGCTCTTCGTGGTGTGGGGCCTCGTGGAGCTGCGGGTGGACGAGC
This sequence comes from Miltoncostaeaceae bacterium, assembly GCA_035698305.1. Classification (GTDB taxonomy): domain Bacteria; phylum Actinomycetota; class Thermoleophilia; order Miltoncostaeales; family Miltoncostaeaceae; genus Miltoncostaea. The sequence continues at coordinate 788 of DASSBX010000290.1, forward strand.
CGATGGTCGACATGCGGATGCTGGCGCGCCGCACCGTGCTGTTCACCAACATCACGGCGATGCTCTCCGGCTTCGCCCTCTACATGACGTGGGTGATCCTCCCGACCTTCTACCAGCTGCCCAGCGAGCTGCCGGACGCGCTGAAGGACGTCGCCGACTACGGGTTCGGCACGTCCGTGACGGTCGCGGGCCTCTGGATGCTCCCGACGTCGCTGGCGATCCTGCTCGCCGGCCCGATCGCCGGCGCGATCGGCACGCGCCACGGCCAGCGGGGGCCGCTGGTGGCCGGGATGATCCTGGTGGCGGCGGGCTCCGCCGGCATCGCGATGTTCCACGCCGAGCCCTGGCAGCCGGCGGTCTGGTTCATCCTCTGCGGCATCGGCATCGGGTTCGCCTTCGCGGTGATGCCGAAGCTCATCGTGGACGCCGTGCGACCCACCGAGACCGGCGTCGCGACGGGGATGAACACCGTCGTGCGCACCGTCGGCGGCGTGGTGGGCGCTCAGGTCGGCGCCGTGCTCCTGGCCGCGAGCAGCGTCGCCGGAACCGGCGGCGTGCCGGCCGAGTCCGGCTTCGTCGAGGCGTTCTGGATCGGCGCCGCCGGCGCGCTGGTCGCGGCGGTCTCGGCGATGTTCGTCGGCCCGCGGCGCTCGCGCCGGGAGCCGGCGCCCGCCGCGGTCCTGGCCACCGACCGGGGCTGATCGGCCGCACGCGCGGGGTGCCCCGGCTCCATCCGCCGGGCGCGGTGGAACGTGAACGCGTCGACGTCCGGCCCGCTCTCGGCGGCGAACGGGTCGAGCAGGAACGCCCAGTGGTCGCCGGCGGGCACGCGCCGCAGGATGCGGCCCGCGAACCAGTTGGGGCACCCGGCGAGCACGGGCGTCCCCTCGGGGCCGGGCGTCCACTCGCAGCGGGCGAACTTGTCGACCTCGTCGCCAGTCCGCGAGCCGAACAGCTCGGCGAGCCCCGCGGCGTCGTCGGGCACCAGGTGCACGACCATCACGCGCGCGGCGCGCGCCACCCCGAACGTGTGGTTGGCCACGGAGATGCACACGAGGAATCGCGGCGGATCGATGCTGCACTGGGTGGTGAAGCCGACCAGGCAGCCGGCGCGGCGCCCGTCCGCGGCGACCGTGACGATGAACATCGGGTAGTCGATCCCGCTCACCAGCCGGTGCACCTGGGGCGTGACCCCGCCGGTGCCGGATGCCGTCATGGCGGCATCATGGCCGGTGCCCCGCTCAGAGCGGGGCACCCCCGGTGCGGCCGAGGGCGAGGAACGACGTGACCGCGGCGGTGAGCCGCCCCGCAGCCGCCGTCGCCTCCAGGTCGGACCGCCAGCCCCGGGCCCGCGTCGGCGGC
>DASSBX010000291.1:0-4485 GCA_035698305.1 Miltoncostaeaceae bacterium
GCCGCGGCCGCGGCCGCCTCCGGCGCAGGCCTGGAGCGGGCGCCGAGCGCCACCATCGTGACGCCGCCGGCCAGCAGGAGCAGGCCGCCGGCGAGCAGCCCGATGCCGACCGGCAGGAGCAGGTCCACCTTGACGCCGACGTCGAGGTCGACGAGCACGCCGCGGGAGGCGTCGGCGTTCATGACCACCAGCACCCACGTCCCGCCCCGCAGGTCCCACTCGAGCGTCTGCGTCCCGCGGCCCGACGCCCGCGCCACCCAGAACGCCTGGCGCGCCGGCGGCGCGGGCGCGGCCGATCCCGGCTGCGAGCGGTACGCGACCCGGAAGGGGTCGAAGTCGACGTGGGAGACCTCGTCGCGCGCGACGCCGCGCAGGTACGCATCCACGGCGCGCTCCGGGCCGATGCCCACGAACACGAGGCGGCCGCCGGCGCCGGTCGCCCGCACGCGCACGCGGGCGAGGTCGCCGAGGTCCGACGGGTCCGCCCTCCCCGAGTGGGACCCGAGGTCGACCTCGTCCGAGGTCAGCGCATACGTCCCGGTGCGGAAGCGCTCGGTCGACGTCGTGAAGTAGCCGTCCTGGTCGCGTTGGGTCTCGTGGGCCCACACCGCCACGCCGCCGCCCGCCGCCAGCGCCAGGCCGATCAGGCCGAGGAGGCTCCCGAAGACCAGCAGCAGGACGCGGCCGGCGCTCAGGGCGGGCCCGCGGTGACCTCGGCGGACCAGGGACCCTCGACGCCGGCGTTCCCGAGGGCGGCGACGACGTAGTGCCGCAGCCCCGCGGCGTCCTCGTCGCCCCCTGAAGCGCCTCCTCCGGGGAACGTCCCGGCGAAGTCGAGCAGCACGACCTTCCCGGGGAACGCGGGGTCGAAGGCGGTGGGCGTCACGGTCGCGAGGGGCCGCCACACGCCGGGCGCGGTCCGCCGGTGGACGCGGTACGCGGCGGCCACGCCGCCGGGAATGGGGTCCCACGCGACGAACACCTCGCCGCTCCCGCCGCCCGTCGCCGCCACCACCCCGGTCACCCGGGGCGGGCGGGGACAGCACAGCCGTCTGCGGAGCATGTCCACGAGGCCCGGCATGCCCCGAGCCTATGACGGCGACCGCCCGGGGCGCCACGCCGGCCAGGGAGCAGTTTGGGAGAAGACGGGCGCCGGCGACGCATCCACCGTCGGGCCACCTCACGCGACCTGGAGCGACGACATGCCCGACCAGCCGAAGGTGACCGGCCCCGCGTCCTACCTCCCGTCGATCGAGCGGAGGGTACGGGCGGCCCATCGCGGAGTGGACCGCGCTCATCCGCACCCGGGACGGCGGCCGCCACATGGAGATCGTGAACTGGCTCAAGTCCGAGCCCGGCATGGGACACGGGCACGCCAACGCCCTCGTCCACCACGCGCGGGACGAGGACGCGGCGGCCGGCTGTGGGGAGCGCCGAGAAGAGCCGGTGGACGTCGCCGATGCTCAGTCCGACCGGCTCGCGGGCGACGAGCTCGACCGCGTCGCCGGTCTGCCGGGACGTCATCGCCGTGCGCTCCTCGTCTTCTGGTGTGCATGGGACTGCCGGATGCGTTGATCGACATCGAGGCGGCCGGCATGGGCTCCGCGGCGCCGAGTCCGCCGTCGCGCGGGGCGACATCCTCGCGATGGCCGAGATGGTCTGACGGCCCCGCGTCGCCGCCCACCGGGTCGGCGGCCGGTGCCGCGCCCGGGTGTCCAAGTGCACGACGGGGCCGCGGCCAAGTGCACGAACGGGCCGCGGCCAGGTACACGCGACGGGGTCGGGCCAGGTGCACACGAGCGGGTCGCGGCCAAGTGCACGAGCGGGTCGCGGCCAAGTGCACAACCGGGACCCGCGGCGCCCGGCCGGGGCCCGGGGCGCCCGGCCGCCGTTCGAATGAACGCCGGGGGCCGGACGAATGAACGTCATCGGCGCCCCGGGGACCCGATCAGGCGACCGGAACCACGCGCGTGCGCGCCGGCACAGTCCCGGCGGTCTTCCTCCACATCCTGCGCCGGCTCGCCACGGGTTCCGGGCCAGCGCGACCCCGGGGAGCCTCGGACTACACCCTCGGGGCCGTCGTCCGCTTCCGGCTCACGCGCTTCCGCGGAACCGGGGCGAGGGCGACGTCGAGCACCTGCTCGATCCGGTCGGCCAGGGTGATGCGCATCTCGTCCGCCAGGCCGGGGGGCAGGTCGGCCAGGCCGTCCTCGTTGAGCTTCGGGATGATCACGCCGCCGATGCCCGCGCGGTTGGCGGCCAGGATCTTCTCCTTCACCCCGCCGATCGGCAGCACCTGGCCGGTCAGGGTGATCTCGCCGGTCATCGCGACGTCCTCGCTCACCGGCCGCCCCGACAGGGCCGAGACGAGCGCCGTCGCCATCGTCACGCCCGCCGACGGCCCGTCCTTCGGCACAGCGCCCGCCGGGACGTGGATGTGGATGTCGTGCGTGGCGAAGTAGTCGTCGGCCAGGTCCAGCCCCAGGCCGTCCTGGCGGGCGCGGACGAACGAGAGGGCCGCCTGGGCCGACTCCTTCATCACGTCGCCCAGCTGGCCGGTCACCGTGAGCCGCCCGCTGCCCGGCATCACCGTCGCCTCGACGAACAGGATCTCGCCGCCCGCGCCCGTCACGGCCAGGCCGGTCGCCACGCCCGGCTCGCTCGTGCGCCGCTTCACCTCGTTGTGGATCCGCTCCGGCCCCAGGATCTCCCGCACCTCGTCCGGTCCGGCGGTCAGCGGCGACGCGTCGCCCTCGGCCACCCGCCGGGCGATCCGCCGCGCGATCGCGCCGAGGCGCCGCTCCAGCTGCCGCACCCCCGCCTCGCGGGTGTATTCGGAGATCACGGTGGAGAGCCCCGCGTCGGTCACCTCCAGCGTCCCGTCCGGCAGCCCGGCCGCGTCGATCTGCCGCGGCAGGAGGTAGCGCCGGGCGATGTGGAGCTTCTCGTCCTCCGTGTAGCCGGAGAGGCGGATGACCTCCATCCGGTCGAGCAGCGGACCCGGGATCGTCTCCACCACGTTCGCGGTGGTCACGAACAGCACCCGCGACAGGTCGAGCGGCAGGTCCAGGTAGTGGTCGCGGAACGTGTTGTTCTGCGCCGCGTCCAGCACCTCCAGCATCGCGGAGGCCGGGTCGCCGCGGACGTCGGCGCCCATCTTGTCGATCTCGTCCACCATCATCACCGGGTTCATCGCGCCGGAGTCGCGGATCGCGCGCACGATCGTCCCCGGCATCGCTCCCACGTAAGTGCGGCGGTGCCCCCGGATCTCGCTCTCGTCGCGCACCCCGCCCACCGAGATGCGCGCGAACCGCCGCCCCAGCGCGCGGGCGATCGACTGGCCCAGCGACGTCTTGCCCACCCCCGGAGGGCCGACCAGCAGCAGGATCGGCCCCGGCGCGTCCGGCTTCAGCCGCGTGACGGCGAGCTGCTCGATGATCCGGTCCTTCACCTTCTCGATGTCGTAGTGGTCCTCGTCGAGGACCGCCCGGGCGTGCCCCAGGTCCAGGTCGTCCTCCGTGCGGACGTTCCATGGGATGGCGAGGATCCAGTCGATGTAGGTGCGCACCACGTTGTGCTCGGCCGACTCCTGCGGCAGCCGCTCGAGGCGCGTCAGCTCACGCTCGGCCGCCTCGCGCACCCCCTCCGGCGGATCCACCTCCGCCAGCCGCTCGCGCAGCCCCTCGATCTCGGCGCCGGCGGCGTCGCCCTCGCCCAGCTCCTCCCGGATCGCCTTCAGCTGCTGGCGCAGGAAGAACTCGCGCTGGCCCTTCTCCATGTCGGTCTGGACGTCGCTCTGGATCTTCGCGCCCAGCTCCAGCAGCTCCAGCTCGCGGTTGCAGAGCACGGTCAGGCGCCGCAGCCGGGCCTCCAGGTCGACCTCCTCCAGCAGCTCCTGGCGCTCCTCCACCGACAGCCGGATGGAGGCGGCGATCAGGTACGACAGCGTCGTCGGGTCCTCCATGTTCGCCACCGCCACGCCGAGCTCGTCGGGCAGGTGCGGCACCAGCCCGATCATGCGGGTGAACACGCCCTGGAGGTTGCGGGCGAGGGCCTCGACCTCGACGGTCCGCTCCTCGCGGTCCGGCATCTCCTCGACCCTCGCGACCAGATAGGGCTCGGTCTGCGTGTACGGGCCGATGCGCACGCGCCGGCGGCCCTGCACGAGGATCCGGGCGGAGCCGTCGGGCACCCGCACCATCCGCTGGACCACCGCCGTGACGCCGACGTCGTGCACCTGGTCCGGCGGCGGCTCGGTCGTCTCCGGGTCGCGGCTCACCGCCATCACCAGCATCCGCTCCGGCGTGTCGAGCACGTCGTCGAGCAGGCGCAGCGACCGCTCCTCGCCCACCGCCAGCGGAGCGATCGCGTCGGGGAACAGCACCGTCTCCTTCAGAGGCAGCACCGGCAGCGCGTCGGGGATCGCCTCGGGCGCCTCGTCCACCGCGACCTCGAGCTCGTCGGTGCTCACGGCCGCCGCTCGAT
>DASSBX010000292.1:0-2026 GCA_035698305.1 Miltoncostaeaceae bacterium
GGCGCGGGCGGCGCGGGCTGCGGCGGGGCTGCCGCCGGCGGAGGAGAACGCGTCGTCGACCGACGCCAACGCCGCCATGGCGCGGGGCATCCCGGCGATCTGCGTCTCGCTCACCGACGGGGCGAACGCCCATCGCGTCGACGAGCACGTGGAGCTCGGCCCGCTGCCCGCCGGGCTGGCCGCCGTCGAGCATCTCGTCGACGCGCTGGGCGCCGGCCGCGCGCTTTCGTGAGCATCACCTGAGCGCCGTACCGCTCCGCAAGGGCCGCTGCAGTGTTCCTGTGATCGCCGGGTGGTGGAGTAAGGTCGCCCGCGCGGGTCCCGTTTTCCCTGCTCGTACCGGAGGTTTCTTCCCTTGCGCACACTTCGCAAGCGCTTGTCCTACGCGAACGTCGCGTCCACGCTGGCTCTGTTCTTCGCGATCTCCGGCGGCACCGCGCTCGCCGCCGCGACGATCAGTTCCAGCGACATCCAGACCCATGCCGTGACCGGGTCGAAGATCGCCAAGAACGCGGTCACGAAGTCCAAGATCAAGACCGATTCCGTCGGACCGTCGGAGATCCAGGAGAACTCGATCTCCAGCGCCCAGATCAAGTCCGGCTCCCTGCTGGCGTCCGACTTCGCCAGCGGGCAGCTTCCCGCCGGCCCGCAGGGCCCTCCCGGCCCGGCCGGCTCGGGCGCCGGGATCAACGGCGTCGTCAGCCCCGGCGGCGCGCTCGTCTACGGCAAGGGTGTCGCCGCCGTGTCGGTGGGCGGCGCGGGCGTCTACACCGTCACGTTCAACCAGAACGTGAGCCAGTGCCCCGCGGTCGCGTCGATCGGTGGCTACCAGCTCGGCGGCAGCACCGCCGCCGCCCCGAACGGCGGCACGGTGACGTTGCAGCCCGGCGGCAACACCAACCAGACGGCCGCCCAGCAGATCACGTTCATCACGCGCGATCTGCAGACGAACGCGAACACGCCACTGCCGTTCCACTTCGGCGTATTCTGCTGAGCAGCCGGTCGGTTTCCGGGGCGTCCCGTTGGGGCGCCCCGGTCGCCGGGTAGGCCGATCGGGGATGATCCCGATCGAGGAGCCGACGAGATGACCGACCGACCCGATCACCGTGAGAACCCACGGGGGCCCGCCTCCCGCCGGCAGCGGCTCCACCACGCCGACCTTGACGGCCCCGGGCCGGCGTCGGCACCCCTAGCCGACGAGGAGGCCACGGCGGCCGCCGCCGAAGCGGGCCGCATCGGGGGGCGCCCCACGCGCGACGAGGAGGTCGACCTCGACCACGACCCGGCCATGGAGCCCGTCTACGAGGCGGGCGGCGGCGAGGCCGAGGGCTTCGAGATGGCCGAGGAGGAGCTGCGCGAGAACGCCGAGCAGGGTCCGGCGACGCCCGGCGTGGGCGTGCGCGCGGTGCGCGAGGAGACCGATCGCGAGACCGAGGTGCCCGACCCGGCCGTCTACGGCGAGGCGGACGAGGAGGACGTCACCGAGGTGACGCGCGACCCGGCCGAGGGCCGCGACGATCCTGGCGCCGGCCCCGGGCTGACCTCCGAGCGCTGACCGCGGAGGGACCGCTGCCCGCATCCGACAAGCTCGCCGACTACCGCGCCAAGCGCGAGCTCGGCGTCACGCCGGAGCCCGCGGGCGCGAGCGGCCCGGACGCGCAGGACAGCGACGCGGCGGCGGAGGGCCGCTTCGTGGTCCAGGAGCACCACGCGACCCGCCTGCACTGGGACCTGCGCCTCGAGCGCGACGGCGCGCTGGCGTCGTGGGCGGTGCCGAACGGGATCCCCGACGACCCCAAGCGCAACCGCAAGGCGATCCGCACCGAGGACCACCCGCTCGAGTACCTCGAGTTCCACGGCGAGATCCCGCGCGGACACTACGGCGCGGGCACGATGACGATCTGGGACTCGGGCACGTACGTCGCGGAGAAGTGGCGCGACGACGAGGTGATCGCCACGTTCCACGGCGAGCGGCTGCAGGGGCGCTACGCGCTCATCCGAACCGGCAAGGACGCCGGCAAGGACT
>DASSBX010000293.1:0-4339 GCA_035698305.1 Miltoncostaeaceae bacterium
CGAGGACGCGGTAACGCAGCCGCGCGCGGGCCCCGGGCCGCCCCGTCGCGACGAGCGCGCGCACGCGGGGCCCCGCCGCCGAGGCGGCCGAGGCGTCGGGCGCGGCCACCGTGCGGTCGATCCAGGCGGTCAGGGAGGCGACGCGGGTGTAGACGCCCGGGAAGCCCGGGCGGGCGCATCCGACGCCCCAGCTCACGACGCCCACGAGGACCCCGGAGGCGTCGCGCAGCGGGCCGCCGCTGTCGCCTGAGCAGGCATCGACGCCGCCGGTCATGGAGCCGGCGCAGAGCGTCGCCCCCCGCCGGAACGCCCTGCCGAGGGCGGAGGCGCAGCGGGCGGAGGGGAAGATCGTGACCGCGGCCTCGGCCAGGGCCGTCGGGTAGCTCCCGCTGCCCTCGGCCGTCTCGCCCCAGCCGGCGATGGCGCCGGGGCGTGCGACATCGCCGCCGTCGTGGCCGCTGCGGGCGTAGGGCATGGGCTGCGCGGCGCTCGGCCGCGCCAGGAACAGCAGGGCGGCGTCGTAGGGGTCGCCGTCGACGCGGAACGCCGGGTGCGGCCGGACCGCGGTCACGCCGATGCGCTCGCCGCCGGCCGTCAGGTCCTGGGTGCCCGCCACGGCATCGACGTCGGCGGGCCGCATCACGTTGCCGCCGGCGTCGGTGACGCAGTGGGCGGCCGTGAGGACCACGGACGGCCCGATGAGGCTGCCGCCGCAGAACTGCCCCTGCACCGGGTCGGAGCCCGAGGCCACCAGCGCGACGAGCGAGGGCCATCCGCCGGCGGGCGCCTGGGCGCCGCCCACGACGTGCTCCACCATCCGCCCGCCGCCGGCGAACGCCTGCCCGCAGAGGGCCAGCGCCGCGAGCGACGCGGCGACGATGGCGATGCGGAGGGTGCGGGATCGTGCGGCCATGCACACACGGTGCGGGGGCCACGGGGGTCCCACAAGGGCTGTGGGGCGGGTTCTCTACGGGGCGGGGGCGACGACCCCCCGGGCGGTCAGCCGTTCGGGGGGCGTACGGTGGGGTGGTGACCCGACGTCTGGGGAGCCTGGGGCCCGAGGTGGGCCCGATCGGCCTCGGCGCGATGAGCTTCGCCGGCTACTACGGCGCCGCCGAGGACGGCGAGGGCGTGCGCACCATCCGGCGCGCACTGGACCGCGGCATCACGCTCATCGACACCGCCGAGTCGTACGGCGACGGCCGCAACGAGGAGCTGGTGGGCCGCGCGATCGCCGGACGGCGCGGCGAGGTGGTGCTGGCCACCAAGGCCAGCCGGGGCGCGCCCGCCTACCTGCGCGACCACTGCGAGGCGAGCCTCGCGCGGCTCGGCGTGGAGCGCATCGACGTCTACTACCTCCACCGCGTGGACGCCGCGGTGCCCATCGAGGAGTCGATGGGCGCGATGGCGCGGCTGGTGGAGGACGGCCTGATCGGGCACGTGGGCCTGTCGGAGGCCGGCGCCGAGACCCTCCGGCGGGCCCACGCCGTGCACCCCGTCGCCGCGCTCCAGAGCGAGTACTCGCTGCTCCACCGCGAGCCCGAGGAGGAGATCCTGCCGGCGTGCCGCGAGCTGGGCATCGCGTACGTCGCCTACAGCCCCCTGTCCCGCGGGCTGCTCACCGGTCGCATCCGGCGCACCGACGACCTGGCCGACGGCGACTGGCGCCGGCAGGTGCCCCGTTTCCAGGGGACGGCGCTCGAGCGCAACCTCCGGGTGATCGGGCGGCTGGAGGAGATCGCCAGGGGGATCGGCACCGATCTCGCCTCGCTCGCGATCGCCTGGCTCCTGGCGCAGGGCGACGACGTGATCCCGCTGGTCGGCACCAGCCGGGCCTCGCGGGTCGACGCGATCCTGCAGGCGCTCGACGTCCACCTCGACGACGCGACGCTGGCCGCCGTCGACCAGGCCGCCCCTCCGGGGGCCGCAGCCGGCGCCCGCTACCCGGAGTCGTACCTCCCCCGGCTCGGCCGCTAGGCGCGCCGGTCGTGGGGCGCGCGTCCCGCCGCGCCCGTCACGACGCGGGGGGCCAGCGCTCCTCGTCGCGGGTGACCCCGTTGCCCGGCACCAGGCGCTGGCGCCCGGGGTCCATCGCCTCGTAGGGACGGACCACCGGGAGGCGCCACAGCTCGTAGGAGCGGCAGACGGCGTCCGGGTCGTCCCGGTTCTGGGCGACGGCCTGGGCGAGCGCGTGGGCGTCGCCGAGGCCGATGCCGGAGCTGACGCCGGTCTCGGGGCCGAAGAAGTGGGCGGCGTCGCCGATGATCACGAGGCCCGGCACCCACCAGCGGTCGCACGAGAGCAGCTTCGGCTCGCCGTAGCGGATCTGGTCGAGGGACGTCACCGCCTCGAGGCCCTTCTCCGCCTCGGGCATCAGCTCGATCCACATCTTCTTGATGGCGTCGAGGCCCGGCGCGAGCGCCGCCTCGCGCCCGATCTTCTCGATGGTGCGCCAGCCCGCGGCGCCCTCGGGCCAGCTGAGCAGGCCGATGTGCCCGCCGTCGGACAGGTAGCTCATCTTGAACGCGAGATCCGTCGGCTGGTCGCCCATCCACGTGAGCGTGCCGTCGGCCAGCTCGTCGACCGTCGCCGTGAGGCCGGCCATCGTGCGCGCGGGCGACATCACGCCGTCGCACGCCACCACCAGGTCGGAGTCGATGGTGGTGCGCCCGTCGGGGCCCTCCACCTCGACGCCGACGATGCGGTCGTCGGCGTCGCGGACGAGCTCGACCACGGTGTGCTCGTAGACCACCGGGAGGTCGCGCGCGAGGGCCTCGATGAGGGCGCCGAAGCGGACCGCGACCGCGGGGGGCGGCTCGCCCTCGCGCGGCTCGACGATCGGGCGGCCCTGGGCGCGGACCTCCTCGAAGACGCCGGCCTCGTTCAGGGGCTCGTAGCCCTGGAACCCCAGCATGTAGCCGCGGGGCATGTACTCGCCCTCGCGCTGGCGCTCGATCACGACGGGCGAGAACCCGCGGCGGCGCAGGAGGTGGGCGAGCGTCATTCCGACCATGCCGCCGCCGCAGATCACGATGTTCATGGGCGGGACCATACCGTCCGCCCCCCGGTCACCGCCCGGGCCCCCCGGCGCGGGCGGGCGGCGACGGCGGGTCGGGCGCGAAGGCCACGCGGGCCGCGCCGCCCCGCGGCGCGTGCACGGCGACCCGCCGCAGGCCCGGCACCTCGAGCGCCGCGACCGCGGCCGGCGTGCGGGCGTCGGCCTCCAGGATCGCCCGCGCCAGCCGGCCCTTCAGCGCCTTGCCCGCGTGGCCGACGGCGCGCGTGCCGCCCTCGGCCTCCTCCACGATCTCCACGCGCATCAGCCGCGCCCGGCCGAGGGCCGCCGCCTCGATGGCGGCCGCGTGCTCCGCGGGCAGCATGTCGATGACCCACGCCGCGCCGGCGCGGCGCGCCACCGCCGCGGTCACCAGGGGCCGCCACCAGGTGGAGAGGCGGCCGAGGCCCGGCGGGCTGGCGCCCATGGCCAGCCGGTAGGGGGGCACGGCGTCGCCGGCGGCGAGCACGCCCCACAGCCCGGACGGCACCAGCACCCGCCGCCCCAGCCGCCGCCGCCCCGCGGGGGAGAGCGTGGCGGGGGCGAGCGCCTCCCACACCACGCCCCGGTAGCGCGCGGCGGCCGGGAGCGTGCGGGCGTCGTCGAGCGCCTCCCAGTCGGCGAGGGCCCGGGCCAGGGTGTCGCCGCGGGCGCCGAGCAGGCGCTCGGCGACGCCGTCGCCGGCGCGCAGGGCCGCCCGCACGGCGTCGCGCACGCGCCGCCGCTCGGCCGTGAGCTCGGGGAACGCCGTCGCCGCGCGCTCCCACGGGGGGCCGCTCCCCCCATCGGCCTTCCCCTGGGAGGGCGGGAGCAGGATCACGGTCGCCATCGCCCTGAGGTTACGCGGCAACCACGCCCCTTCCGGTGGCCGGTGCTGAGCTTGCACACAGTTTGCTAGCTAACTAGCGTTGGGGGCATGGCTCCGCCCCTCCCCGCGATCGTCACGCCGCACGACCAGCTGCTGGCGCGCCGCCTGGCGGTGGCCGGGCGGCTGCTGCGCACGGCGGCCGACGCCGAGCTGGCGCAGCACGGCATCGCCGCCGCGGGCGTGGGCGTGCTGCTGCGCCTGGTCGACCAGGACGGCCTCACCCAGGCACAGCTCGCGCGACTCCAGTCCGTGGAGGCGCCCACCATGTGCCGGCTCGTCGACCGGCTCGCCAGGGACGGGATGGTCGAGCGCCAGCCCGACCCCCGCGACCGCCGCGCGACGCGGGTGACCCTGACGGCGCACGGGCGGGAGACCGCCGTCCGCGGCGCCGCCGTGGTCGCGGGCCTCGAGGCCCG
>DASSBX010000294.1:0-3483 GCA_035698305.1 Miltoncostaeaceae bacterium
CGCTGGAGGGGCTCGTCGACGGCTGGGACTTCTCCTGGTTCATCATGAAGACGAACGTGGAGGTGATCGGCGACGCGTTCACCAGCTCGCAGGCGCGCGAGCAGATCAACTCGGTCGTGGGGGTCGGCGCCGTCTTCAACGAGGTCGCCGACGACGGCATCACCACGGTGCTGCGCTTCATCGGCGTCATCAGCCTGGCGCTCGGCATCTTCAACCTCATCCCGATCCTGCCCCTGGACGGCGGGCACATCGTGTTCGCGATCGCCGAGAAGGTGAAGGGCAGCGCGTTCAGCGCCGCGACGTACGGGAAGGCGTCGTTCATCGGCCTGGCGCTGGTGATGCTCGTCTTCGTGATCGCCCTGCAGAACGACATCGGGCGCATCACGGGCGAGGGCTTCCAGATCGACCGCTAGCCGGGCGGCGGCGCGGCAGGTGCCGTCGGACCCGCACGAGCACCCGCACCAGCTCCTCCGCCACGTCCTCCGACGGGGCGCGGGGGTTGTTGTAGACGACGTACTCCTTGGCGACGAGCGTCGCGAGGTAGTCGAGCAGCGCCGCCTCGTCGTCCTTGACGGCCAGGTAGTCGGCGTGGCCCTCGCTGTAGAGCACGCGGCCGGCCTCCGCGTCGAAGCGGCTGCGGGCCTCGCCGGGGGCCGGGTCGGGGGCGATCTCGGGGAGGGCCCTGGGACGGGGCGGCCCACCCCCCGGCCGCTCGGGCGGCTCCGGCGGCGGGCGGTCGGCCCGCTCCGGTGCCGCCGTGGCGGGCGGCGGGTCGCCGGCGTGTCCCGCCGGGTCTCGAGCGCCGTCGCCACCCCCGTCGGCGCCGGCCCCGTCGCCCGCCGTCGGCAGCAGCGTCCGCATCGGGTTCTCGACGTCATGGAGCTCGCGCAGCACCCGGTCGAAGATCCGCCGGATCGCCTGGGAGATGCGCTCCGACTCGACCGCGTCGAGCTCGCGCGAGACACGCTCCACGAGGCGCAGCACCGCCGGCTCCACCGAGCCGATCGCGTCGAGGAAGATCGGGAACGCGGCCCGGTCGCGGATCACGGCGCGGCGGCCCGCCGACTGCTGGAGGCCCTCGAACGCCACGTGCCCCGACACCTGCCCGCCGTTCCACGGCGACCGGTCGAGTTCCTCGAGCTCGGTCAGGTCGTCGAGCACCGTGGTGCCGGCCCGGCCGACGACCGCCACCGTGCGCCGCTGCCCGTCGGGCGGCGACACGTACAGTGCGAACTCGATCGGCCCGGCGAGCGTGCGCCGCGGCGGCAGCGGCACCCGCAGCCCCTCCGGCTGCTCGGGAGTGACCATCTCCATGGAGCGGCCCTCCACGACGGCGATCTCGTAGTCGCCGCGGGCGATCGCCGGGCCGCGCCGGCGGCGCAGGTAGTCGACGACCTTGCGCTGGGTGAGCGTCCGCAGCACGTCCGGGTCGAGGTCGTGCAGGTAGACGGTGGTCCCGGGCTCCGGCCGTGAGCGCCGCCGCTCGTTCGGCTCGAGGCGGGCGACCGCGGCGCCGCGCTCCAGCGTGAGCCGCGCGCTGCGCCCGCCCTCCGCGCGCGAAACGATGTCGCACAGCCCGCCGAGCTGCTGGAACGCCAGGATGCCGATCGCCTTCTCGCCGAGCGTGCGGTCGTCCCCGGCCTTGGCGGAGGAGAACAGGCCGCCGGCGACATCGCGCAGGCGGTCGACCGTCATCCCGCGGCCGTCGTCCGAGATCGAGATGACGGGGCGGCGCCCGCGGCGGCGCAGGATGATGGTGATGCGGGCGCCGCGCAGCCCCGCCTCGGCGTACTCGTCGGCCGCGTTGGACACGAACTCGTTGAGGGCGTCCTTGGGCTCCTGGTACGCCTGCCCCGAGACGAGCACCGCATTGGCCACGCTGCGGATCCGGAGGCGCACGGTCTCGGTCGCCATGGCCGCGATCGTAGTGGGTCGGCTACCCTGAGTCGGTGAGCGCAGCCGCCCGTCGCCACTCCCACGCCTGCCGGGTCGGCGACGTGACGATCGGTGGGAACGCGCCGGTGGTGGTCCAGTCGATGACCAACACCGACACCGCGGACGCCGTCGCGACCGCTGCCCAGGTCGCCGAGCTGGCGGGCGCCGGCTCGGAGGTGGTGCGGATCACGGTCAACAACCGCGCGTCGGCGGCGAAGGTGTCGGAGATCCGCGACCGCCTCCGCGACGACCACGGGGTCGACGTCCCGCTGGTCGGCGACTTCCACTACAACGGCCACACGCTGCTGCGCGAGTTCCCCGACGCCGCCGAGGCGCTGGCGAAGTACCGCATCAACCCCGGCAACGTCGGCCGCGGCGTCCGCCACGACGCGAACTTCGCGACGATGGTGCAGGCGGCCATCGACCACCGCCGCCCCGTGCGGATCGGCGTCAACGCCGGCTCCCTCGACCCGGAGCTGCTGGACGCCCTCATGGACGAGAACGGCCGCCGCGCCGAGCCGTGGTCGGCCGACGCGGTGCTGCGCGAGGCGATGGTCCAGAGCGCGCTGACGTCGGCGGAGGCGGCGCAGGAGATGGGCCTGCCCGCCTACATGATCGTGCTGTCGTGCAAGACGAGCCGCCTGCAGGACATGGTGGCCGTGTACCGCGACCTGGCAGCCCGCTGCGCGTATCCGCTGCACCTGGGGCTCACCGAGGCGGGGATGGGGAGCAAGGGGATCGTCTCCACCACCGCCGCCCTCGCGATCCTGCTGCAGGACGGCATCGGCGACACCATCCGCGCGAGCCTGACCCCGGAGCCCGGCGGCGACCGCAGCATCGAGGTGCGGGTGTGCCGGGAGATCCTGCAGAGCCTCGGGATGCGCGCCTTCCGGCCCTCGGTGACGGCGTGCCCCGGCTGCGGGCGCACCACCAGCACGGTCTTCCAGGAGCTCGCCCAGACCATCGAGGCCCACCTGGAGCGGCGCATGGCCGACTGGCGCGTCGAGCGGCCGGGGGTCGCGGAGCTGAAGGTGGCGGTGATGGGCTGCATCGTGAACGGCCCGGGGGAGAGCCGCGCCGCCGACATCGGCATCAGCCTGCCCGGCACCGGCGAGCAGCCGCGCGCGCCCGTCTACGTCGACGGCGCCAAGGCCACCACGCTCGAGGGCCCGACGCTGGCCGAGGACTTCATCCGGATGGTCGAGGAGTACGTCGAGGCGCGGTACCCGCGCGCCGGGACCCCGGAGCCCGTCCCCTCCCCGTAGGCCGCGAGGCGGGCGTCGGGTGCCGGTGGCCCCTCTCGGCCGCCGCGGTCACGGGGCGGCTCGTCCGTCCAGAGGTCCGGGAGGCGCTCCACGGCCCCGCACGGGCGGCACCTCCCCCGCGGCCGCTAGTACGCCCGGGCGACGATCGCCCTGAGATCCCCTTCGTCGTACTCGTCCGGAACGGTGCCGTCGGGGCGCTGGAGGCAGCGGACGGTGATCCCCTCCCCGGCGAGGCGATCCTCGCCGTCGTCGCCGACGGCGCTCCAGGGCAGGACGGCGAAGC
>DASSBX010000295.1:0-3140 GCA_035698305.1 Miltoncostaeaceae bacterium
AAGGGCCTCGACGGGCTGGCGAAGCGGCGCAAGGTGCGCGTGGTGCACGGCGCGGCGGCGTTCACGTCGCCCCACGAGATGGCGGTCGAGACGGCGGACGGCACCGAGACGATCGCGTTCGCCAGCGCGATCATCGCCGCCGGCTCGCGGGCCGCCACCATCCCCGGGCTACCGGACGACCCGCGGATCATGGACTCCACCGCCGCCCTGCGACTCGACGAGGTGCCGGAGCGGCTGCTGGTGATCGGCGGCGGGATCATCGGCCTGGAGATGGCGACGGTCTACGACGCGCTCGGCTCCCGCATCACCGTGGTGGAGATGCTCGACCGGCTCATCCCCGGCTGCGACGCCGACCTGGTGGCGCCGTTGCAGAAGCGCATCGGGGCGCGCTACGAGGCGATCCACCTGGGGACGCGGGTGGCGGAGGTGAAGGCCCGCAAGGACGGCCTGCACGTCACGTTCGACGGCGACGACGCCCCGCCCGGGCGGATCGTCGACCGGGTGCTCGTGGCCGTCGGCCGGCGGGCCAACGGCGACGGGATCGGCGCGGACGCCGCGGGGGTGGCGGTGGACGAGCGCGGCGTGATCGCCGTCGACGCCAGGATGCGCACGAACGTGGAGCACATCCACGCGATCGGCGACGTCACCGGGGATCCGATGCTCGCCCACAAGGCCACCCACCAGGGGGTGCTGGCCGCCGAGGTGATCGCCGGCCAGGACGTGGTGTGGGACCGTCGCGCGATCCCGTCGGTGGCCTACACCGACCCCGAGGTGGCGTGGATGGGGCTGACAGAGACGGAGGCGAAGGAGGGCGGCGTCGCGGTGGAGGTGGCCACCATCCCGTGGGCCGCGTCCGGCCGGGCGCTCGGCATCGGCCGGCCCGAGGGGCGCACCAAGCTCATCACCGAGCCGGGGACGGGGCGGATCCTGGGCGCCGGCATCGTGGGCGTCAACGCCGGCGAGCTCATCTCCGAGGCCGTCCACGCCCTGGAGATGGGGGCGGTCGCCGAGGACGTGGCGCTCACCGTCCACCCGCACCCCACCCTGTCGGAGACGTTCGCGTTCTCCGCCGAGTGGGCGGCGGGGACGATCACCGACCTGTACCGCCGCCCCGCCAGGGCGTAGCGCCCAGGGGGGCCCGCCCGCCCCGGGCGTCCTCAGGGCGAGGATCGGGTAGCCGATGGGCATGACCGACGAACCCGATCCGCGCCTGCGCGTCGACCCCCGCTCCGGCGACCCCCGCGTGCCGGTCGATGACCCCACCGGAGGGCGCACCCTGTCGCGCCGCCTGGCGATCGCGCTGCCCGTCTGCGCCATCGCCGGCCTGGCGCTCGGCATCCCCCTCGCCATCGCCGGCGGCGACTGGCGCATCGTGATCCCGTGCATCCTCGCCCCCATGGCCATCGTGGGGACGTTCCTCGCGATTCTGGAGGACGGCCGGGTGCAGCGGAACGTCGACGAGACGACGCGACGGCCCGGCGAGCGCTAAGGTCGCCCGGACAACAGCGATTGGTATGCGACAACGGTGGGCCTCGGCTCGGCGGAATCGACACTTTTTCGCCGACCGAATGGAGACATCATGTCCGAAGGCACCGTGAAGTGGTTCTCGGCCGAGAAGGGGTTCGGCTTCATCACCCCCGACGACGGCTCGAAGGACTGCTTCGTGCACCACTCCGAGATCCAGCGCGACGGGTACCGCTCGCTCGACGAGGGCCAGCGCGTCACCTACGAGACCGAGGCCGGCGCCAAGGGGCCGCAGGCCGTGCGGGTGACCCCCGTCTGATCCCGGGTCAGCGCCGCCGCTTCGGGGGGAGGGTGCCGACGAAGGCCAGCGCCTCGTCCACCCACCCCTGGAGCGCGGCGTCGTCGGCCACGCCCTCCGGCGCCACCAGCACGATCGACCGCATGGGCGTGCCGGTCATGTCCATCCGCCGCACGTGAGGGCGCTCGAGGGCGGCGGTGGCGCCCTCCCTCCCCAGGCGCACCATCAGCCGGTCGCCGGCGACCCCCAGCGCCATGTGGTCGCCGGCCATGAACGCCAGGCCGCCGAACATCTTGCGCTCGATCAGGTCGGGGACGTGCGCCATCGCCAGGCGCACCCGCTCGGCCAGGTCCTCGTCATAGGCCATCGCCCGTAGTCTGAACCACCCGCGGCGGTTACCGTCGCCCCGTGAGGTCCCTGTGGCGCCGCCACCGCTGGTGGATCATCGGCCAGGCGGTCCTGTGGGTCGCCGTCGCCGCCGTCCTGCGCGCCGCCGTGGTGCCCGCCGAGCGCTGCCCGCCCGCGCCGCCCGCGGCGGTGGAGCGCGGCATCGACGCCGGCGCGGCGTGGCTCGTGCGCGGCCTGCGGCCCGACGGCCGCTACACGTACGGCTTCGACCGCGACACGGGGACGACGGCCACCGGCTACAACACCACCCGCCACGCCGGGGTGATGGACGCCCTCTACCGCACCGGCCACGTCGCGGCCGGGGACCACGGGCTGCGCTGGGCGCGCGGCAACCTCGTCCGCCACGACGGGTGGACGGCGCTCGCGCCGCCGGGAGAGCGGGCCAACGTGGGCGGCAACGCGCTGCTGGTCGTCGCGTTGCTGCACCGCCGCGAGGCGACCGGCTCGCCGAGGTGGGACGGGCTCGCCCGGCGCCTGTCGCGCTTCATCGCCTCGCAGGCGCAGCCCGACGGCAGCGTCCTGCAGTACTGGGACGCGGACACGGGGGCGAGCGTCCCGGACCGCTACGGCATGTTCGCGACCGGGGAGGCGTTCTTCGCGCTCGCCCTGATGGCGCGGACGTTCCCCGCCGGGGGCTGGGAGGCGCCCGCCCACCGGATCGCCGGGTACATCGCCACCCGCCGCGACCGCGCCGAGGGGTACGCGTTCCGCCCCTCCGACCACTGGGCGGCCTACGGCCTGGAGGCGCTGCAGGCGGCTGACGGCCTCACCGCCGCCGAGCTCGGCTACGCCCGGTGGCTCGCCGGCTACTTCGGGTGGCTGGTGCGCTACGACGCGCAGCACGCCGGCCGGAGCCTCTCGTTCTCCGACTCGGGCGCGTCGCTCGGCACGGTCGGCGAGGGCACCGCCGCCCTGCGGCGGCTCGCCGTCGCCGAGCCCCGCCTGGCCGACCTGCGCGCGCCGCTCGCCG
>DASSBX010000296.1:0-3126 GCA_035698305.1 Miltoncostaeaceae bacterium
GAGTTGATCGACCATGCGTCCCACGGGGACGACGAGGGCACCGAGCGGATCCTCGAGGACGCCTTCGACGAGGAGGCCGAGGAGGACCGCGGGGTCTACGGGGAGGCCGACGAGGAGGACGTCTCCGAAGACGAGACGTAGGCGGTGGCGGCGGAGGAGGACGTCCGCCGGCTCGCCCTCGCGCTGCCGGAGGTCGTCGAGAAGCCGTCGTACGGCACCCCCGGATTCCGGGTGGGCGACCGGCTGTTCGCGCGGATCCACCAGGACGGCGGCGTCCTGGTGCTCTGGACCGCCGACATGGTGGAGAAGGAGTCGTTCATCGACTCGGAGCCCGACGTCTTCTTCACCACGCCGCACTACGACGGGCATCCCCACGTGCTCGTGCGGCTCGACCGGGTCGACCCGGCGCGGCTGGCCGGCCTGCTGGAGATGGCGTGGCGCGTCCGGGCGCCGGCGCGCCTCAGGGCGCGGCTGGACGCGTGAGCGCCGCGACGCGGCGCGCCACCACAGGGGGCTCCCCGCCCCGCCCCTCCGGATCGGGGCGGCCCCCGAGGTCGATGAGCGCACGGGCCGCCGCGTCGGCGTGTTCACCGTCAGGGACGCCCGCCGCCCGGACCTGAGGCGCGGTGCCGCCCGGCCGGCCCCGCGGCCCTTTTATGAGTGAACGTTCACTTGCTACGTTGACGCGGTGATCGAGGCGATCGACGACCGCACCCCGCCGCGGGCGCGCATGACCCGGGAGGGCCGTCGCGCCCTCCTCCTCGCCGTGGGCCGCCGCCGCTTCGCCGAGCGCGGCTACCACGGCACCAGCGTCGGCGACATCGCCCGCGAGGCGTGCTGCTCGGAGGCGGTGCTGTATCAGCACTTCGCGGGCAAGCTCGAGCTCTTCACCGCGGTCCTGGAGGACCAGGCCGCGCGCCTGCGCTCGCGCCTGGACGCGGCGGCCGTCGCGGACCGCGACGACCCGTTCGCCGGGATCGCGAGGGCGCTCGGCGAGCGGATCCAGGAGCCCGACGTGCCCGACGCCCTGAAGCTGCGCTCGCTGGCGGTCACCATGGGCGACGAGCCGCCGGTGCGCCGCACCCTCGACCGGATCCGCCAGGGGTTCGTCGAGGTGGTGGGCGGCGCGGTGCGCGCCAGCCAGGCCAATGGCCGGCTGCGCGCCGACGTCGACCCCGAGCACGTGGTCGGCCTGCTCGCCGGGCTCAGCTTCCTCGGCGCGTTCCAGTGCGCCGTGGCGGGCGACGACGAGCTGCGCCGGCTCGCGCCGGTCGCCGAGACGCTGCTCCACGTCCTCGCGAACGACCCCGCCGACCAGAGGGGCGATCCATGAGCTCCCGCGCCCAGGGGCACAAGTGGCTGACGCTGGCCGCGATGTGCTTCGGCCTGTTCCTGATCATGCTCGACAACACGATCGTCAACGTGGCGCTGCCGTCGATCCAGCGGGAGCTGGACGCGTCGCCGTCGCAGCTCGAGTGGACGATCAACGCCTACGTCCTGTCGTTCGCGGTGCTGATCATGCTGGGCGGCAAGCTGGGCGACCGGTTCGGCCGCAAGAGGCTGTTCCTGGTGGGCCTCGTGATCTTCACGGCCATGTCGGCGGCGTGCGCCCTGGCGCCGACCATCGAGTGGCTGGTGGCCTTCCGCGCCGGGCAGGGCGTCGGCGGCGCGCTGATGAACCCGCTGACCCTGTCGATCCTGGTCGCCGCGTTCCCGCGCCGGGAGCTGGGCACGGCCATCGGCATCTGGGCCGGCGTCTCGGCGCTGGCGCTGGCGATCGGGCCCGTGCTCGGCGGCGTGCTGGTCGAGCACGTCGACTGGTCGGCGGTGTTCTGGATCAACGTTCCCGTCGGCATCGTCGGCATGGCCGTCACGGTGTGGGCGGTGGCCGAGTCGCGCGACCCCACCACCCTCTCCCTCGACCTGCCCGGGATCGGCCTGATCACGGGGGGCCTGTTCCTGCTGGTGTGGGGGCTCATCGAGACGAACGACCACGCGTGGTCGTCGGGGTACACGATCGGCTTCCTGACGGCGGCGGCGGTGGCGCTCGGCGCGTTCGTGGCGTGGGAGGCGCGGGCGGCCAACCCGATGGTGCCGCTCGAGTTCTTCCGTCGCGCCGCGTTCAGCGCCCCGGTGATCCTGGTGGTGTTCGTCGGGCTGGCGCTGTTCGGCGTCGTCTACTTCATCACCCTCTACTTCCAGAACGTGAAGGGCTGGTCGCCCCAGGAGGCCGGCCTGGCGGCGCTGCCCCTCACCACGATGGTGATGCTCATCGGGCCGCTCGCCGGGAAGCTCCAGGAGCGGTTCACGCCCCGCCAGCTCATGACGACCGGGATGCTGATGCTCACCGCCGGCCTGATCGGGCTGGCCCAGATCCAGGTGGACACGAGCTACAACGCGATCTGGCCGTTCTACGTCCTGATGGGCGCCGGCCTGGCGCTGACGATGCCGACCACGTCGGCCACCGCGATGGCGGCGGTCGACCCCCGCAAGGCGGGCGTCGCCTCCGGCGTGGTCAACTCGGCGCGGCAGGTCGGCGCGGCCGTGGGCCTGGCGGTGCTCGGCGCCGTGGCGGCGACCCTCGCGACCCGCCAGTGGGAGCAGGACCTGTCGTCGCTTCCGCCGGCGCTGCAGGCGCGCGGCCGGGCTGCCGAGGACCTGGTGATCGGGGGCCAGGGCCACGTGATCGGCCGGGTCGCGGGCCCCGCGGCCCAGGACCGGGCGCTCGAGGCGTTCGTGAACGGCGTTCAGGGCGCCATGTGGGTCGCGGCGGCGCTCACGTTCGCGGCGGCGCTGACGGCGTTCATCGGCCTCCGGGGCACCCCGTCCCCCAGCCGTCAGGGCGCCGAGGCGGGCCCCCCGGCCCCGCGGGAGCGCGTCCCGGCCTGACCGGTCCCGGCTTGACCGGTCCCGGCCTGACCGGCGCGTCGGCGGTCCGGGCGCCGGGTAGCACCCGTGGGTCAGGGAAGCGGATGCGAGGAGACGCGATGGACCCCCACCGGGACGCGCCGGAGATCACCGAGGAGGACCGCGAGGTCCTCGAGCACCCCGCCGACGGGTTCGACCCGGATGCCCCTCCGGAGGAGATCGTCCGCGAGCAGGCGATCCAGGCCGAGGTGGTGGAGC
>DASSBX010000297.1:0-7371 GCA_035698305.1 Miltoncostaeaceae bacterium
GGCGCGGCGCGCTGGCTGGCCGAGGCGGCGCAGGAGGCCCGTGCGCTCGGCGCGTTGGACGAGGGCGCCGCGTACCTCGCGGAGGCCGCCGATCTGGCCGCGGGTGACCCCGCGCGCGAGGCGGAGCTGTGCCTCGACCTGGCCGACCTCCACGCCTGGCGGGCCGACCTGTCCGCGATGGAGCAGGCCGCCGGCCGCGCCCGGGCGCTGATGGGGGCACGGGGCGACGAGGCCGGACTCGCCCTGCTGGACGCGTCCCGCAGCCGCTGGCTGCGGACCACCCTCTGCGTCCCGGCGGGGTCGCTCGCCGCGAGCCGGGCCGCTCTCGAACGCATCGAGGGCGCCCGTCTGGCGGCCCCGGAGGCGCGGCTCCTGGCGCTGGCCAGCGCCGCGTGGTCGGAGTCGGTGGCGGGCGACCCGTCCGCCGTGCCGGGGATCGTCAGCGCCGTCCGGGCGATGCCCGAGGCGATGGGCGACCGGGGCCTCGAGGCCGAGCTCGAGCTCGCCCGCGGCACCGCCCTGATGCGCGCCGGCGACCACGCCGCCGCGGGGAGGGCCTGCGAGGGCGCCGCCGAGCTCGCCCGGCTCGCCGGCCGCCCCGACCTCGCCGCCCTATCGCTCCTGACCGCGGCATCGGCCGCGACGTGCGCAGGCGACATCGCGCACGTGGTCCACTTGGCCGATCGGCTGGACAATTGGCCGTGGCCGGGGGTGTCGCTGGAGGCGCAGATGCGGGCGGCACGGGCGCACGCCCTGTCCCGGCTCGGTGAGCACGACGCGGCGCGCGACGCGGCGGCGGCCAACCTCCGGCGGGCGGAGGGCGGCTCGGAGCGCGACCGCGCCCTGGCCGCGCTCGACATGGGCGAGGTGCTCCTGGCCTCCGGACCGGCGGGCGCACCCGACGCGGCGCGGCACCTGCGCGCCGCCCTCGACGTGCCGGAGGGCGGGATCCCCCGTGCGCTCGCGCGGCTGCGGCTTGCGGAGGCGCTGGCCGCGGCCGGGGACATCGCGGGGGCCGAGGCCGAGCTGGAGCAGGTGCCGTTCGAGCCGGCCGGACCGGCCGACATGCCCGAGGCGCTGGTCCCGCGGATCGCCGGGGTGCAGGCGGCGATCGCCGCCGCCCGGGGCGACCGGACGCTCGCGGCGCGACGGCTCGACGAGGCGGTGGCCGGCTGGACCCGCCTGGCCGTCGGGGCGCCGACCGGGGACGCCTACGCCGCGGTGCTCGTCGACCTGGGCCGCCCGCCCGTCGCGGGGCTGGTGGAGCCGGAGCGCGAGCGACAGGCGGCCCTCGCGACGCGTGCGGCGCTGGGGGAGGGGGAGCCGGTCCCGTGACGGGCTTCGCGCTGCGGTCGGTGTGCCGCGCCCCCGCGATCGAGGTCTTCAAGATCCTCCACGACCCCGCCCGGATCCCCGAGTGGTGGGCGGGCGTCGAGCGGGTCGAGACCGGCCCCGACGGGGCCGTGACCCGCTACACCCGCGAATGGCCCGACTTCGCCTATCCGACGGCCGTCGTCCGTCCAATCACGGGGCCACCTGGCACCGGCGACGGCCAATCGGCACCGGGGGCGGTGCGGATCTCGTGCCTGCTCTCGGACATCGTCCACGAGTGGACGCTCGCTCCGCACGCCGAGGGATGCACGGTCCAGGTCCGGGTGGAGCTGCCGGAGGCGGAGGCCGGGAGGATCGACGCGCAGCGGGCGGAGGTCGGGGGGTCGCTGGCCGGTCTGGTGGCCCTGGCGGAGCGGCCCGCGCAGGGCACATGACCTCCCCATCGGCCCGTCCGCCGGGATCCGCCGCACGGCCCCCTCAAGCGGAGTCGCCCCCCCGCCGATAGGGAGCGTGCCCTCCCGGTGTCGTGTCGACCGGCTCCGACGGAGGCGTTCATGGACGAAAGGCAGGGAGGCCGGGTGGGCGCAGCGAGGCGATCGCGACAGGCCGGGTTCTCGTACATCGAGGTCCTGGTGGCGATCATGATCCTGGCCATCGTGGCCGGCGGGATCGTCCAGGGTCTGGCGGCGACGAGCTCCTCGCTGGGCAAGTCGCGGACCGAGACCACGGCCACCAAGCTGGCGACGGCCGCCCTCGACCGGGCGCACCGCATGTCCTACGAGGACGTCGGCATCGCCGGCGGCAGCCCCCCCGGGATCATCCCCGCGAGCGCCACCCAGAAGGTGAACGACGTCGTCTACACGATCGCCACCGACGTGGAGTACGTGGACGACCCCGCCCTCGGCCAGCCGCAGACCTACGTGAACTACAAGCGGGTGACCGTGACGGTGACCCCGGACACGGCGGCGGCGCGGCCGATGCAGGAGACGACGCTGGTGGCCCCGCCGGCGATCGGCGCGATCGCGGGCAAGTCGACGATCGTCGTGACCGTCATCGACGCCCTCACCGACCAGCCGCTCTCGGGCGTCCCGGTGACGGCCGACCAGAGCACGTCGCCCGCCCAGACGCGCAGCACGGGCAGCGACGGCAAGGTGGTGTTCGCCGGCCTCGAGCCGAGCGCGATCGCCGCGACCGACCCGAAGTACAAGTACCGGCTCACCGTCGGCCTCGCCGACCCGTGGGTCACCCACCCCGACAGCGCCCCCTCCCAGGCGCAGCAGCACCTGGCCGCGTCCCAGACGTGGACGACGACGCTGAAGGTGTTCAAGCGGGCGACCATCAACGTCAACGTCCGCGACGCCGCCACCGGTCAGCCGGTCGCCGAACGCACCCAGGTGCAGGTGACCACCCCGACGCCCGACCCGCTCAGCGAGACGCTGATCGGCGCGACCGGGCTGTTCACGTTCAACACGATCGCCGGCAAGCCGATCCAGCCGAGCGCCTCCAACTTCACGGTCGCGGTGCAGGCCGACTGCTACCCCGACGCGTCCGCCTCCCGCGCGGTCCCCACGGGCTATCCGAGCAACACCACCGAGAACTTCACGTTCAACCTGAACCGCGCGGTCAGCGGCTACCTGGACGTGACCCTGCGGAGCACCGCGAACGGCAACCCGGTCGTCGCCGGCGGCCAGGTGCAGGTGTCGGGCGGCCAGGCGAGCCTGCCGCCGCGGGTCCGCGCCACGGACGCCGCCGGCAAGGTCCGCTTCTGCCTCGACCCGTCCGGCTCGGTCAACTACGTGGTGTCGGCGGCGAAGGCCGGCTTCGGCGCCGGCTCGGTGCTGGCGGCGGTCAACGCCAACCAGACGACGCCGGTGACCATGTACCTGGCGCCGACGAACGGCACCGGCACCATCCGCCTGACCACGACCACCTCCGGCAAGCTCGTGCGGCTCCAGGCCGTGACCGGCACGTACGACGCCCAGCAGACCACCAACACGTCGCTGTACGCCGACTTCACCGGCCTCGCGGCCGGCAGCTACGTGGCGTACGTCGCGACCGGGTTCTCGGGCGGCACCCCCACGTGGAGCACCGGCAGGTCGGTGACCGCGGTCGCCAACGCGGTCGTCACCCGGAGCGTCCCGTGATCGCCCGCATCCGCCGGCGCCGCGCGCATCGCACCCAGGCGGGCTTCACGCTCGTCGAGCTGCTCATCGGGATCATCCTCGCGTCGATCTTCGCGGTCGCGATCTACGGGATGTTCTTCTCGACCCTCGACCACGCCCGCAGCCAGCAGTCGCAGTGGATGGCGCAGTCCACGGGCCGGACGGCCATCGACCGGATGTCGTCGGAGATCCGCCAGGCGGTGAGCCCCGACGACGGCCTGACGCCCCCGGTGATCGCGGTCACCCCCACGAGCATCGAGGTCTACGTCGACCCGTCACGGTCGACCACCGCCCTGCGGCCCGTGCCCCAGAAGGTGCGCTACCGGATCGTGTCCGGGCAGCTCATCCGCGACCGGGCGATCTCGCCGCAGACGACGCCGCCGTTCAGCTTCGGCGCCTACGGGGCGGCGGAGGTGCTGGTGGACGGCGTCGTGAACGGGACGGTCCCGCTCGCCGCGGCCGTCACCGAGGGCGGGGTGGCGCTCCCCGCCAGCCTGAACGCGGGCGACGCGCGGGTGCGCGCCGTCGCGCAGATGGCGCTGCGGCTGCTGGTCGCCCAGAAGACCGGTAACACGGCCACCACGATGGAGCTGAACACGGATGTCGCACTCCGCAACGCGATCCGCCTCTAGCCGCCGCCGCCGCGGTCAGCGCGGCTCGAGCCTCATCGTCACGATCATGCTCACCAGCGTCGCCGCGATGCTGGTGCTGGTGAGCTTCTCGTACGCCCGCAGCTCCACCACCCAGACGCAGCGGGAGGGCCGCACCGACCTGGCGCTCCAGGTGGCCGACGCGGGCGTGAGCCGCTACATCTCCCGCCTGGTCGAGGATCCGCGCTACTACGACCACTTCATCGACACGGCGGAGGACCCGCGCATCGACCCGACCGGCGTCGTCCACGCCCCCGGCACCGCGTGGACGCCCGGCGTCCCGTGGACGTACGCCGCGGGGGGACCGGCGACGTGGACGATGCTCCAGGACGCGCGCTTCGGCGAGTCGTCGTACTCGCTGCGGATCCAGCCGCCGCCGCCGGGCTCCGACCTCGTGACGGTGCAGTCGACGGCGCAGGTGGGCCGCGGCCAACCGAAGCCGGTGATGCGCTCCATCCAGAGCCAGATCCACCCGACGTCGATCGCCGACTTCCAGATGATCTCGAACGCCACCGTCAAGTACGGCAGCACCGCCACGACGACCGGCAAGCTCTACTCGGCGGAGGACATCAACCACCAGGGCGTGGCGAAGGCGCCGGCCTACGCGCAGCACTGGGCGTGCTCGAGCAACAACTTCGACTGCCCGAGCTCCAACCCGCCGAGCTCCGTCTTCCAGGGCGGCGCGTACGACGCGAAGACCACGCCGTCGTTCAAGTCGAAGTTCGCGACGCCCATCGACTTCTCGCAGTTCACCCAGTCGCGCCTGGACATCAAGGACGCGGCGCGGGCGAGCGGGATGGAGTTCAACGACCCGAGCGTGAACGCCTGGATGGTCCAGTTCCTCTCCACCGGCCAGGTGAAGGTGTTCCGCGTCACCGGGACGTCGGACCCGGGCCAGACGATCGGCACCCTCAACTGCCCGACGGTCTACAGCGTGCCGGCGAGCGGCGCCATGTACTTCGAGCAGTCGGTGATCGTGTCGGACGGCAGCAGCGAGAAGGACACCTGCAAGCCCGTCGGCGGCGTCGGCCCGCGGCCGTCGGTGGTGAACGGCCGCGTGACCATCGCGACGAAGGGCAACGTCTACGTCGGCGGCAACATCGGCTACAACTCGCCGGGCGACGACGTGCTGGGGCTGATCGCCGGCAACGAGGTGATCATCGCCAAGTACACGCCGTCGAACCTGACGTGGCGGGCGGCGTCGCTCGCCCAGTCGGGCCAGTGGCGGACGTGGACGGGGAACTACGACGGCCACCAGTCGATGCTGTACATCGGCTCGCAGACCACCTCGGACGGCGGCTACGCGTCGATGTTCGCGGAGCGCGAGTACCAGTACGACGAGACGCTGCAGCGGCTGCGCCCGCCGTTCTACCCGATCCTCGAGGGCAGCTGGGACACGTTCTACTGGCGCGAGGTGAGGGCCCCCGGGACCTGATCTCCCCACGGCGGCCACTTGGCCGCCGTGGTGGCCATTTGGCCGCATCGGCGGCCAAATGGCCGCTGTAGGCTCGGCGCGGTGAGCCCCGGATGACCGCGACCGCCTTCGGCGCCCTGCTGATCATCCTGGCGGGGGCGGTGGCGCGGCACTACGGGATCATCCGGCGCGAGGACGGTCCCCTGCTGGTGCGGCTGGTGATCCACCTGGCGCTGCCGCCGCTGATCTTCCTGATCATCGCGGAGGCCGACCTCGACGCGTCGCTGCTGCTGGTGCCGGTGGTGGGCTACGCCCTCCACTTCGCCCTCCTCGGGATCGTGTCGGTGTCGGTGCGGCTCTGGGGGATGGAGCGTCCCCGCGCCGGGGCGATGGTGGTGGCGACGGCGGTCGGGAACACCGGCTTCTTCGGGCTGCCGCTGATCGCCGCGTCCGGCGACGGGTTCTCGCTGCCGGCGGCGGTGATGTACGACTCGCTGTGCACGGGGGTGATCACGTGGACGTCGACGGTGGCGATCGCGTCGGCGTTCGGCCGGGCGGAGGGCGAGCCGCGGGTGTCGGCGCGCGAGCTCGGCAGGATCCTCCTGCTCCCGCCGAACTGGGCGCTGGCGCTCGGGCTGCTGGTGAACCTGGCGGGCGTGGGCGACCTGCCGTCGGGGGTCGAGCGCCCGCTGGAGATCCTGGCGGCCGCGACGCTCCCGCTGACGATGATCTACGCGGGGTTGATGATCGACTTCCGCGGCCTGCGGCGGCTGTGGCCGGAGATCAGCTACGTGACGGTGGTCCGCCTGGGCCTGAGTGCCGTGATCGGCGCCGGGCTGGCGGTGGCGGTGGGCCTTGAGGGTGACGTCCTCCACACGGTCGTCATCATGGCGGGCATGCCGACCGCGATGATGTCGCTCGTGCTGGGTACCCGATACGGATTGCGCTCCGACGTCCTCGCGGGGGCGGTGGTGGTGACGACGCTCCTCGCGACGATCACGCTGCCGGCGTGGCGGGCGGTGCTGCTGTGACGCCGACCCCCGCGCCCCCCGGGTTCGGCGGGCGCCTGGCGGCTGCGGTGGAGGCCCGGGCGAGCCAGGTGGTGCTGGGCCTCGACCCGGATCCCCGGCGGGTGCCGGGCGGGCCGGAGGGCGCGCGGGCGTTCTGCCGGCGGGCGATCGCGGCGGCGGGTCCGGCGTGCGTGGCGGTGAAGCTGCAGCTCGCGACGTTCGAGCGGTTCGGCACCGCCGGGTGGGAGGCGTTCGAGAGGGTCGCCGCCGCGGGCGCGGAGGCGGGGCTCATGGTGATCGCCGACGCGAAGCGGGGGGACGTGGACGTGACGGCCCGGGCGTACGCGGACGCGTTCCTGCGGCCGCCGATCGACGCGTTGACGATCAACCCGAGCCTGGGGGGCGACGCCGTCGCCCCGTTCATCGAGGCGGCGGCCGCGGGGGGCCGGGGCCTGTTCGCCCTGGTGCGGACGTCCAACCCGGGCGCCGCCGACCTCCAGGACCTCCCCCTCGCCGGCGGGGGCCTGTGGCACGAGGAGGTGGCCCGCCGGGTCGCGCAGTGGGGGGCCCCAACCGTGGACGAGTCGGGGTTGTCGTGCCTGGGGGCGGTGGTGGGGGCGACCGTCCCGGAACGCATCGACGGCCTCCGCGCCCTGATGCCACACCAGCCGTTCCTGGTCCCCGGAGTCGGCGCGCAAGGGGGGAGACCGGAGGACCTGAAGGGCGCCTTCGGGGGCCGCCGAGCAGGAGCCCTCGTCGCCGCGAGCCGCTCCATCATCTTCGCCGAGTCCCCCCGACACGCC
>DASSBX010000298.1:0-7011 GCA_035698305.1 Miltoncostaeaceae bacterium
GCGTCGATCGCGCCCTCCGCGGCGCCCGCGCCGACGAGGTTGTGGAGCTCGTCGATGAACAGGATGATGTCGCCGCGCTGGGTGATCTCCTTCATCACCTTCTTCAGGCGCTCCTCGAACTCGCCCCGGTACTTGGAGCCGGCGACGAGGGCCGCGAGGTCGAGCGTGTAGATCTGCTTGTTGCGCAGCAGCTCGGGCACCTCGTTGGAGGCGATGCGCTGCGCCAGGCCCTCGATGACGGCGGTCTTGCCCACGCCGGGCTCGCCGATCAGGACCGGGTTGTTCTTGGTGCGGCGCGAGAGGATCTGCATGACCCGCTCGATCTCGGTCTGACGTCCCACGACCGGGTCGAGCTTGCCCTCGGCTGCGAGCTTGGTGAGGTTGCGGCCGAACTGGTCGAGCAGCTTGCTCGACTTCTTGTCGCCGCTCTGGCCCCCGGACGCCTGGCCCTGCTGGCGGCGGCCCGGACCCGACAGCATCCGGATGATCTCGTTGCGGATCTTCTCGGAGTCGGCGTCGAAGTCGGCCAGGATGCGGGCGGCCACGCCCTCGTTCTCGCGCACGAGGCCGAGCAGGATGTGCTCCGTGCCGATGTAGTTGTGGCCGAGGGAGAGCGCTTCGCGCAGCGCCAGCTCCAGCACCTTCTTGGCCCGCGGCGTGAACGGGATCTGGCCGGAGGTGACCTCCTCGCCCGACCCGACGATGCGGATCACCTGGGCGCGGACCTCTTCCACCGTGATCTCGAGGCCCTCGAGCACGCGCGCCGCAAGGCCCTCCTCCTCACGCAGGAGCCCCAGGAGGATGTGCTCCGTCCCGATGTAGTTGTGCTTGAGGGTGCGCGCCTCTTCCTGGGCGAGCACGACGACCTGCCGCGCGCGTTCGGTGAACCGTTCGAACATCGGGATTCCCCTTCCTGCTCACCCGGACCAGGAGACGCGACGGCCGCGCCGGCGGTGGACCACGGGCGTTGGAGACTGCGGGACGTCGAGGGCCAGGAACCGCCGGCCGGGCTGTTCCAGGGCCTGCCGACGGGGAGAACGAGTGGATGCGCCGGTCACCCGGCGTCCACAAATGCTAGCACGGGGGTGGTCGGCGGCCCCCGCCCCCGGCGGGTGGCCGGGGGTCCAGGAAACCGCGTCCGATCCCCCCGTACGGAGGGGTCCGAGTCGCGGAGGCACGGCCCTCATCCCCCGATGATGGACCCTCCGTCGGACGCCCGCCCGGGCGTCCGCCCGGACTAGTGACGGACCTTGCGGTCCTGGTCCGGGTAGACGAGCAGGCCCATGGTGCGGGCCCGCTTGACGGCCTTCGCCACGAGCGACTGCTGACGACGGGAGAGGCCGGTGATGCGGCGCGACCGGATCTTGCCCCGCTCGCTCACGAAACGCCGCAGCGAGGGGTAGTTCTTCCAGTCGATCTCCTCGGACGAGAGCTGGGGGCGGCGCTTGCGCTGGGCGGGGGCCCCGCCCTTGCGTCCCTTGGTCTTCGATCGCGCTCGGCCTCTGGGCTTCGCCATATCTCCTCGGTCTGCTCGCTGCCACGAAACGGCGAGGGACTATAGCGGACGGACGACCGGGCGCCGGGGCCGGCGGGATCGCCGCCCCGCCGGCCCCACCGGCTGGGCTCAGATCGGAAGGGCGCGGCGGGCGCCCTTGGCGCGCCTGCGCAGGTACCGCTTGCCGACCTTCCAGGTCACGACTCCGAGCGCCGCGTAGAACGTCTTGCGCATCCGGTCCTCCTCTGTCGTGTCGGGGCGCGGGCGGCCCTACTTCTTGAAGGCGTCCTTGGCGTCCTCGGCGGCGTCCCGCACCTTCTCCCCGGCCTGGCGCATCTTGCCGCCCGCCTGGTCGGCCCGGCCCTCGGCCTTCTGGTCCTCGTCGTCGCGGATGGCGCCGGCGGCCTCCTTGGCGCGGCCCTTCATCTCCTGCGTCTTACCGGATTCGGTCATCTCGTCCTCCCGTCGTATGCGGAAGGGGTGCCCGCCGCCGTGACGGGCGAAACGGGCGCCGTCACCCGGCGGCGGCCCCTACGGGTCGACCGTGAAGCTGAACATCATCCCGCTCTCGTGGTGCTCCGCGATGTGGCAGTGGGCCATCCAGACGCCGGGGTTCGTGACCTCGAGGAGGAGGTCCACGGTCTCGCCCGTCCGGACGAGCACCGTGTCGCTCCAGACGAGGTTCGGCTCCTCGACCCCGTCGCGCGCGACGGTGAGGAACCGCCCTGCGCCGTGGACGTGGAAGGGATGGTGCATCGGGTGGTCGGAGTCCATCTCGTTCACGATGCGGATCTTCACGCGGTCGCCGACGCGGAAGCGCCAGTCGATCCCGTCGCCGCTCGCCCCCGTCCCCCGGTCCACGATCCGCCACCGCGTGTTCGCCGGGGTGGTCATGCGGTTGACCTCGACCATGTCGTCCTCCCACTCGATCCCGCCGGCCCCGGGATCGCCGTGGTGGTGGTCGTGGCCGTGGTCGTGGTGCCCGGAGTCGTGCTCCCCGCCCGACGCGAGGAGCGCCGCCGGCACGAGCTTCATCCCGCACTCCGGGCACCGGTCGGGCGCGTCGCTGACGACGTCGGGGTGCATGGGGCACGCGTAGCCGCCGGACGCCGCCGTCGCGATCAGGCTCATCCCGCACTCGGGGCACCGTCCGGCGGACTCGCTCACGACGTGGGGGTGCATCGGGCACGAGTACACGACCGGCCCGTCGCCCTCCGGGGCGCCGAGGTCCATCTCCGCGACGAGGGCGATCGTCCGGTCGGGCTCGGCGGCGAGGACCTGCGGCAGC
Source organism: Miltoncostaeaceae bacterium (assembly GCA_035698305.1). GTDB lineage: Bacteria > Actinomycetota > Thermoleophilia > Miltoncostaeales > Miltoncostaeaceae > Miltoncostaea. The sequence goes on from DASSBX010000298.1 coordinate 2,784, forward strand.
CGCTCGCGCTCCCGGGCGAGCTCGGGGTCCCGGCGCAGCTCCTCGAACTCGCGTCGGTACGACGGCGAGGCCGGAGCCCCCTCGACCGTCACGGAGGCGAGCCGGTGGGTGCGCCCGGGGGTGAGGTGCAGCAGTTCCAGGTCGCCGGGGGCGTCGAAGAGCACGTCGAGCACCAGCCGCTCCGACGGCGCGATGATCGCGGAGTCGACGAGGCGCTCACGCTCGACGCGGCCGCTGTCGCCGCCCACGAGCTTGAGCCGCGCGCCCGGCAGCGCGACGTTGAAGACGCGGGTGTTCGCCGTGTTCGTCAGGTACAGGCGGACGACCTCCCCGGGGCGGACCGCGAGGTGCGCCCCGGTCTCGCCGCCGACGAGCAGGGTGTCACCGAACCGGCCCATCGCGGAGTGCGTGGTGGTCGCCGGGTCGAACGGCGCGACGGCCCCGTCCTCCAGGAGGATGTCGTCGAGCGTGAGCGTCAGCTCGCGGTTGGCCGGCGCCCAGTACGCCGGGTCGCCGGGGACGACGACGATGTTGCCGTAGAGGCCCATCTCCTGGCCGTAGTCCTCCCGGACGTGGGGGTGGTACCAGTAGACGCCCGGGTCGGGGAACGACAGGCGGTAGGTGAAGCGGCCGCCGCGCGCGATGGGGTCCTGCGTCTGGTGCGTGCCGTCGTAGCGGTTGTCGAGGCGCAGGCCGTGCCAGTGCACCGTGTCGTCCAGGTCGCCGTCGTTGGTGACCTCGACCTCGATGGACGCCCCCTGCGGCACGCGGAGCGTCGGGCCGGGGATCGAGCCGTTGTAGGCGAGCATCCGGACGGTCTCGGCGCCGAGCCGCTTCGCCACCGGCCCGATCCGGATGGCGTAGGCGTCGCCGTCGGAGAGCGCGACCGTCTCGGTCGTCCCGGCCTCGGGCAGCCCCGACGGGTCGGTGGGGAATCGGGCGGGCGTCGCTGCATCGCTCATCTCACACCCCCTGTCGCGTTCCTGCACCACGCGCGTCCGGCGGGCCCGCGGCCGCGCGCGCGGCGATCCGGTCGGCGATGAACCTCGCGTCGTCCGCGACGAAGCCGAGGAGCGCGGACCCGCGCGTGTGCTGCCACGAGAGGCCGAGGAAGAACAGCCCCGGCACGTCGGTGACGCCACGGCGGTGCCGGAGCCGCCCGTCGCCGTCGAACGCCGGCAGGTCGATCCACGAGTGGTCGGGCCGGTAGCCCGTCGCCCAGATGACGGCGTCGGGCGTCGCGACGCCCCCGTCGGCGAACCGCACCTCCCGCCCGCGGACGCCGACGACGCGGGGACGCACCGCCACCCCCGCGCGCCGGATGGCGCGGGGGCTGGAGCCGATGAGCGTGTCCCGGCCCTGCGCGCGCCGCCCGATCCGGGACTCGGCGGTCTTCCCGAGGACGCCGAGCCTGGTGAGCCACCAGAAGACGTCCCGGCCGAGCAGCCGCTGCGGGAGCGGCGTCTGACGGGAGCCGATCGCGAGCGTCACGTCGCGGGTGGGGGCCAGGTCCTGGGCGATCTGGAACCCGGTGTTGCCGCCGCCGACCACGAGCACCCGCCCGGCCGGGACGTCGCCGGGCCGCCGGTACGCGGTGCTGTGCATCTGGACCAGGTCCGGCGCCAGATCCGTCGCGAACGGCGGGATGCGCGGCGCCTGGAACGGCCCCGTCGCCACGATCACCTGGTCGGCCTCCTCGTGTCCGTCCCCGAACTCGAGCACGAAGCCGCCGCCGTCGCCGGCCCGCAGCCGCCGCACCCGGCGGCCGGTGACGACCGGCAGCTCGAGGCGGCGCGCGTACGCCTCGAGGTAGGCGATCACCTCGTCCCGGGTCGGGTGGCCGTCCGGGTCCCCGGGGAACGGCATCCCGGGGAGGGCGTCGTAGCGGCGCGGGGTGAACAGGGTGAGCGAGTCCCAGCGCCCCCGCCACGCCGGCGCGATGTGGTCGGCGGCCTCGTAGATGGCGAAGCGCCGGCCCTGGTCCTTCAGCAGGCTGCCGACGGCGAGTCCGGCCTGCCCGCCGCCGATGACCGCGACGTCGAGACCCATGGGCCGACCCTATGCCCGCGGGCGAGCCGCTGCTAGGAGCGCATGGCCGGGAAGAGGACCACCTCGCGGATGCTGTGCCGGTCGGTCAGCAGCATCACCAGGCGGTCGATCCCCATCCCCAGCCCGCCGGTGGGCGGCATCCCGTGCTCCAGCGCCGCGAGGAAGTCCTCGTCCATCGGCTGCGCCTCGTCGTCGCCGGCCTCCATGTCGGCGGCGGCCATGCGGAAGCGCTCGCGCTGGTCGTCCGGGTCGTTGAGCTCGGTGAACGCGTTGGCGATCTCCATGCCGCCGGCGAACGCCTCGAAGCGCTCCACGATCCCCGGGTCGTCCGGGTGGCGCTTGGCGAACGGGGACAGCTCGAGCGGGTAGTCGTGGAGGATCGTGGGCTGGATCAGGGTCGGCTCGAGGGTCTGGCTCAGCAGCCCGTCGACGAGCTTCCCCCACGGCTGGCCGTCGGGCGCGTCGAGTCCCTTCTCGCGCATCGCGGCGCGCAGGCCCGCCTCGTCGGCGTGGACGCGGACGTCGATGCCGCTGGCCTGCTTCAGCCCGTCGCGGAAGTCGAGGCGCCGCCACGGCGGGGCGAAGTCGATCTCCTCCCCCTTCCACGGGACCGTCGTCGACCCGGTGGCCTCGACGGCGACGGCGGCCACCATCAGCTCGAGCATGTCCATGACGTCGCGGTAGTCGGCGTAGGCCTCGTACGTCTCGACCATCGTGAACTCGGGGTTGTGCTTGTGGCTGACGCCCTCGTTGCGGAAGTCCTTGCCCAGCTCGTAGACCTTCTCGAGCCCGCCGACGATGCACCGCTTGAGGTACAGCTCGGTGGCGATGCGCAGGAAGAAGTCGCGGTCGAGCTGGTTGTGGTGGGTCACGAACGGCCGGGCCGCCGCGCCCCCGTAGATCGGCTGGAGGGTCGGGGTCTCGACCTCCACGAACCCGCGGTCGTCGAGGAAGCGGCGAACCGCCGCGATCGCCTTCGCGCGGGTGATGAACGTCGCGCGCGCGTCCGGGTCGGACATCAGCTCGAGGTAGCGCTGGCGGAACCGGATCTCGGGGTCGCGGACGCCGGCGTGCTTGTCGGGCGGCGGGCGCAGCGCCTTCGCCAGCAGCGTGACGGCGGTGGCGGCGACGCTCAGCTCCCCCCGGCGCGTGCGCGCGACGGGCCCGTCGGCGCCGACGATGTCCCCCAGGTCGAGGTCGAGGATCGCCGCCATCCCCTCCTCGCCGAGGCGGTCGACCGACGCCCACACCTGGATCCGCGCGCCGCGGTCCTCGACGTCCAGGAACGCCACCTTGCCCTGGCCGCGGCGCGCCACCAGGCGGCCCGCGACGCGCACGGGGTCCGGCGATTCCTCGCCGGCGTCCAGGCCCTCGTTGGCCCGGCGCACGGCCTCGATCGACGTCCTCCCCGGAAATCGGGGGGGGAACGGGTCGACGCCGGCATCCCGGAGGGCGTCCGCCTTGGCCCGGCGCTCCGCGATGAGCGCCGGGAGGCCGCCCTCCGGCTGCGCCGGGTCAGCCGTTGCCGTCACCCGCCTGGATGTCGACGATCTGGTAGTGGATCGCGCCGCGCGGGGCGGGGATCGTGACCTTCTCGCCCTTCTTCTTCCCGAGCAGCGCCTTGCCCACGGGGCTCTCGTTCGAGAGGCGGTGGTTGCGCGGGTCGGCCTCGGCGGAGCCCACGATCGAGTATTCGCGGGTCGCCTTGCTCTTCGTGTCCTTCAGCGTCACCCGCGCGCCGATGGAGACCGTCTCGGTGGAGACGTGCTCCGTGTCGACGACGCGGGCGTTCCGCAGCTTCTGCTCGAGGGTCTGGATGCGGTACTCGAGCTGCGCCTGCTCGTTCTTGGCGTCGTCGTACTCGGAGTTCTCAGAGATGTCGCCGAACTCGCGCGCTTCCTTGATCCGCTCCGCGACCTCGCGACGCTTGGTCGTCGACAGGTACTCGATCTCCTCCGTGAGCTTCGCGTACCCCTCTTCGGTCAGGATGACTTCGCGGTCCATGTACAGCCCTTCGTCTCGGCGCGTGGCGGCCCGGCAGGGTACCGACGCGCTGTCGGGGGATCAAGCGGCGGCAGGCGCCGCGGCGAGCTCGCGCAGGCGGGCGATCGCCGCCTCGGCGGTGGGCAGGGTCAGCAGCGCCGACAGATCCTGCGCGGGGACGGGGTACCCGGCCAGG
>DASSBX010000299.1:0-4485 GCA_035698305.1 Miltoncostaeaceae bacterium
TCGACGCGCTGGCGGCGCACCTGCCCGCGCTGAGCGTGGCCGAGCGGGGCGCGGTGGCGCGGCTGGCCCGTGAGGGGCCGCCCGACGAGGCGGTCGGTCTGGAGCCCTATGGCCCGCCCGAGGCGATGCCCACCGGGGCGCACGCGTGAGCGTCGCCGACTACACGCTGTGGGTCATCCTCCCGTACGCCGCGGCGGCAATCGGGCTCGTGGGGCTCTGGTGGCGCTACCGCACCGACCAGTTCGGCTGGACGAGCGCGTCGACCCAGCTCTTCGAGCACAAGATCCTCGGCTGGGCGGGACCCGCCTTCCACTACGGGGCGCTCGCCGCCATCGGCGGTCACATCGTCGGTCTGCTCATCCCCGAGTCGCTCACCTCCTCGATCGGGATCTCCGAGGAGTTCTACCGCTGGTTCGCCGGGATCGCCGGCGGCATCGCCGGCGCCGTGTGCATCGCGGGCTTCTTCGGGCTCGTCTACCGGAGGGCGACGAACGCCCGGGTGCGGCGGAGCACCAGCCGGACCGACATCGTCACCTACGGCCTGCTGACCTTCCTGATCGGCCTGGGCTGCTGGATGACGTTCCGCCACACCCTGTTCACCTCGGCGCCGTACGACTACCGCCTCTCGGTGGCGGAGTGGTGGCGGTCCCTCTTCTACCTGAAGCCGGACGTGGACGCGGTCGACAACGCGGAGTTCGTCTACCAGCTCCACGCGATCGTGGCGTGGGCCTTCTGGGCGATCCTGCCGTTCAGCCGCCTGGTGCACATGTTCAGCATCCCGTTGCAGTACCTCGGGCGTCCCTACATCCTCTACCGGCGCCGCTTCCCGGCGGCGCAGGAGCCACCCCGGTGACCACCGCGCGGCGGGCGCCCGGCTCGGGGGGCGCGCTGGCGCTGGCCACCGTCGCGTTCACCATCTGCTTCTTCGCGTGGAGCCTCCTGGGCCCGCTCGGCCCCGACATCCAGGAGGACCTCGGCCTCTCCGACGTGCAGCTCTCGGCGATCGTCGCGGTGCCCGTCCTGCTCGGGTCGATCATGCGGATCCCGCTGGGCTGGCTGACCGACCGCTACGGCGGCCGGCTGGTGTTCACGCTGCTGATGGCGTTCACCCCGCTCCCCCTGGTGGGTCTGGCGCTCTGGCACGACGCGGTCGCACCCATCCTCATCCTGGGGTTCCTGCTGGGCTTCGCGGGCGCCGCGTTCGCGGTGGGGGTGCCGTTCGTGAACGGCTGGTACCCGCCGGAGCGGCAGGGGGTCACCCTCGGCATCTACGGGATGGGGATGGGCGGGACGGTCATCGCGGGCCTCACGGCGCCGGGCATCGCCGACGCGTGGGGGCTGGCGGCGCCGTTCTGGATCGCCGCGGCGCTCGTGGCGGTGACCGGCGTGGTGTTCTGGCTGCTCGCCCGCGACGCGCGCCCCGCGCCCGGCGGAGGGGGCGGCGGTCCGGGGATGTTCGCCGCCCTGGCGGTGTTCCGCACCAGCCCGCGGGCGTGGGCCCTGACGCTCTTCTACTTCCTGTCGTTCGGCGGCTTCGTCGCGATGTTCCTGTACCTGCCGAAGCTGCTGACCGGCGAGCACGACCTCACCAAGGCCGACGCCGGCGCCCGCGCCGCGGGGTTCGCGCTGCTCGCCGTGATCGGCCGGCCGCTGGGCGGCTGGCTGTCCGACCGGATCGGCGCGGCCCGGGTCATGCTGGTGTCGTTCGTCGCTGTCGCCGTGCTGGCGGCGGTGCTCGCCGCGGCGTACCAGGCGATGGTGCCGCTCACGATCGCGTGCCTCACCCTCGCCCTCGCCCTCGGCCTCGGCATGGGGGCGGTGTTCAAGCTGGTCCCCGAGTGGTTCCCGGACCGGGTCGGCGCGGTCACCGGGGTGGTCGGCGCCGCCGGCGGCCTCGGCGGCTTCTTCCCGCCGCTGGTGATGGGGGCGATCAAGTCGGCGACGGGCGGCTATGCGCTCGGGTTCGTGCTGATGGCGCTCGTCGCCGTCGCCTGCCTCGTCGTGTTCCGGGCGCTCGGGCTGGGGGCCCTCGGCAAGCCCGCGGCCGCGGACAGCGGCTGACGGCGTACGCTCCCGCGCGTGGCGGGCCAGGCGGTCGGTGAGATCCTCGCGTTCGGCGTGGGCGTCGCGCTCAGCCCCCTCGCCATCGTGGCGGTCGTGGTGATGCTCGTCGCACCGCGCGGTGCCGGCCCGGCGTGCGCCTTCGCGGCGGCGTGGGCGGCGTCGCTGGCGATCGTCGCGGCCGTCGCGCTGGTCGTGGCCGAGGAGGCCCACGCGAGCGACACCGGCGGGCCCGCGACGTGGGTGAGCGCCGTGAAGATCGTGGTCGGGGCCCTCCTCGTGTTCTTCGGCTCGCGGGGGTGGCGCCGCCGCGCCCCCGACGAGGGCGATGCCCCCGCGCCCGGATGGATGCGCCGGCTCGACGGGGTCACCGCCAGGGGGGCCGCCGGGCTCGCTGCGCTGTTCGTGGTGAAGCCGAAGAACCTGCTGCTCTCGATCGCGGCGGGGTTGGCCGTCGCGCAGGTGGGTCCCGGCGCATGGGGCGGTGCCGTCGCCGTCGCGGTCTTCGTCGCGCTGGGGAGCGCCGGCGTCGGAGCCCCCCTGGTGATCCACGCGGCGATGCCCCTGCGGGGGCGGGACGTGCTGGTGGGGCTGCGGGACTGGATGGTGCGCGAGAACGCGGCGATCGTCGCCGTGCTGTCGCTGGTGATCGCGGCGAAGCTCGTGGGCGACGCCGTCGTCGCCCTCGCGTCCTGAGGGCTCCGACGCGGGCGCCCCCGGCCCACGTCGGGATCCCGCGGCAGGCCCGCCGGACCACCCGGCCGTCACCGCCACCTCTCCGTCGTGCGGGCGAAACCGTCACCTGCTGCCCCGCTGGCGCGTCACGGGCGCATCGCCCATGATCGGCCCGTGACGGCTCCGGGAGACGACCCCGCCCCGTCGTTCGTCTCCACCGGCCACCTGCCCGACGCCGAGCGGGTGGCCGCGGTGGTGGACGACGCGCACGCGCGGTTCGCGGGAGCGCGCGGCGGCGCGCTGTCGCGTGTGTACCCGGCCCTCGCGGAGGTGGAGCCCGACCTGTTCGGCGTCTGCGTGGTGGGCGTGAGCGGCGCCGTGCACGCGGCGGGCGACGCGGGCGTGGCGTTCCCGGTCATGAGCGTGGCGAAGCCGTTCACCTTCGCGCTCGCGTGTCAGGCGGTCGGGCCGCGCGAGGCGCGGCGCCGGATCGGCGTGAACGCCACGGGCCTCCCGTTCGACGCGCCCGAGGCGGTCGAGCGGGCCGAGGGCGGCCGCACCAACCCGATGGTGAACCCCGGCGCGATCGCCACCGTCGCCCTCCTCGCCGGGGCGACGCCGGCCGGGCGCTGGGAGCGCCTGCGAGCCGGGCTGTCGGGCTTCGCGGGGCGCACCCTGGAGGTGGACGAGGGGATCCTGCGGTCGGCGTCGGCCACCAACCACCGCAACCGCCTGCTCGCGGAACTGCTCCACGAGCGCGGCAGGATCGACGGCGACCCGGCCGTGGCGCTCGACCTCTACACCCGGCAGAGCTGCCTGTCGGTGACGGCGCGCGACCTCGCGGCGATGGGCGCGACGCTCGCCGACGGCGGGGTCAACCCCCTCACCGGCGAGCGCGTGGTCGACGCCGACGTGTGCCGGTACGTCCTGAGCGTGATGGCGACGGCGGGCCTCTACGAGACCTCCGGCGACTGGCTCTACGAGGTGGGCCTGCCCGGCAAGAGCGGCATCGGGGGCGGCATGGTGACCGTCTCGCCCGGCAAGGGCGGCCTCGGCACCTTCTCGCCGCGCCTCGACCCCGCCGGCAACAGCGTCCGCGGCGCGCTGGTCGCGCGTTTCCTGTCACGTCGCCTGGGGCTGGACCTGTTCGCCTCGCAGCCGCAGGGCTGACCCCGAACCCGCGCGACCCGCGAGACAGGTCCCCGGCCGCCCGGGTCGTTCCGGCATTTCCTCGCGGGCCGGCCGCGGGTACAACCGCCGTGCCGCGCCAGCTCGCGGCAGCGACCGCGGACGAGGGGGGACGGCGGATGCCGGGGAACGGGGCCACCGGGGGATCGGATCGCGCCGGCGAGGGCGTCTGGCGACGGCTCGGGCGCGTGGCCCCGGTCGCACCCGAGCTCGTCGAGTGGCTCCACCGCCTCGACGGCCTCGGGCTGCGCGAGCTCGAGTCGCGGCTCGCCGCCTGCGACGCGCAGCTGCGCGCGTGGGCGGCGCGACCGGAGAACGGGGCCCGGCCGGTCCACGAGGCGCCCCGGCGCCTCGAGCGGCTCGCGCTCGGCACCCTGCTCGAGCGCCGCCTGTGGTGGGAGTGACCGCGGGAGGAGGCGGCTAGTGCTCCGTGCCAGAAGTGTCTTGGCGTTTGATCGCCTTCGCCAAGACCTCGTCCGCGGTTCGCGTCCAGACGAAGGGCCGGGCGTGCTCGTTGTAGGCGAGCACGAACCGCTCGATGGCGGCGATCAGCTCGGGCAC
>DASSBX010000300.1:0-7825 GCA_035698305.1 Miltoncostaeaceae bacterium
ATCCGGCTGGTGGCGGCCTTCATCGAGCGGATCGGGGAGCTGGGGCTCCCCGCCGCCGACTAGGAGACGGCGACCCCGACAACGACGGCGCCGACGATCAGGACGGCCGAGAGGGCCCACGACTGGAGCGTCATGCGCGAGTAGGCCAGGTGGCCCCTGCCGAAGTCGGACAGGATGAAGCCGGCCGCCGCCCCGCCCAGGATCCCGCCGATGTGCCCGCCGACGGAGATCCCCGGCAGCACGAACGTGATCACCAGGTTCAGCACCAGCAGGCCGCCGACGCTGGACCCGAGCAGCGCCACGCCGCGCTGGCGCTCCAACAGGAACAGGGCCGCCATCAGGCCGAACACGCCACCCGATGCGCCGATGGTGAGGGCGTCGGGGTTCACCAGCAGCGCCCCCGCCGACCCCCAGAGGATCGACGCGAAGTAGACCACCAGCATCCGCCCCATCCCGGCATAGCGCTCCAGCGCGCCGCCGAGGACCCACAGGAGCCACATGTTGAACGCGATGTGGATCAGCCCGGCGTGCAGGAACCCGGCGGTGACCATGCGGTACCACTCGCCGTCGGCGACCGCGGCGGCGTAGAGGCCGCCGTCCTGGACCACCTGCGCGTCGCCGAGCCCGCGGACCGTCACGCCCTGGGCCATCTCCACCAGGAACACCAGGACGTTGAGCACGACCAGCACCGTGGTGGCGAGCGGCAGGTCGCCCCGCGCGCGGGCCACCCGCGCCCGGGCGACGGGCGTCGGCGCGGTCCGGGTCGACCGGTCCCCGCGGGCGCACTCCGGGCAGCGCACGCCGACCGCAGCCTGCGTCATGCACGACGTGCAGATCGGCCGCTCGCAGTTGGAGCAGCTCAGGAGCGTCTCGCGGTCCGGATGGCGGTAGCAGCGCATCACGTCCGGGGCGCTGGTCTCGGTGGGCGGCGCCATCCACCAGGATCGTAGCGGGGAGGACGCAGGCGGGTTGCCATCCGGTCACGGTCGTGGCACCCTCCCGCCGGTTCCGATGAGTCGTCCGCCGTGACCCCGCGGGCATCGCGAAGGAGTGACGTTGGTCGCGGCTGCTGACACTGTGGGGGGCCAGGCGGTCCCGGACGGGGGGCTGCGCATCGACGTGGCCTCGAGCCCCGAAGGCTCGCGGGTGGAGCTCGCGGGGGACCTGGACCTGGCCGGGGTGGCGGCCGCCGACGCGGCGATCCGCGACGCGATGGCCCGCCCGGGCGACGTGACGATCGACCTGAGCCGCCTCGAGTTCATCGGCAGCGAGGGGATCCGGTTGGTCCTCCTCGCCTGTGAGCGGGCGGAGGCCGACGGGCACGCGCTGCGCGTGGTCGCCGGCGACGGCGCCGCCGGGCGCCTGATCGGCATCCTGGGCCTGGTGGAGCGGCTGGGCGTTGACGGGAGCGCAGGCTGACGACCACGGACGCCCACATCGCCCCGGCCGCGCTCACGTCGAGCCTCGACGCCCTCACCGGCCGCGGCGACCCGCCGACGTTCGAGGACGGGCTCGGGGCGATCATCCGCGCCGTGCGGGCGCTGTTCGACGTGACGGGCTGCGGCTTGATGCTCGTGGCCGACGACGGCGAGCTCCGGTACGTGGGGGCCACCGACGACGCCGCGCGGGCGCTCGAGTCGGCCCAGGAGGATCTGGGCGAGGGCCCGTGCGTCGACTGCTTCGTGATGGGTGAGCACGTCGCCACCCCCGACGTGATGGCCGACCCCCGCTGGCCGTCGCTGCGCGAGCGCATCCGCGGCCACGCGATCGGCGGCGTCCTCGGCGTCCCGACGACGCTGGGAGGACAGCCGGTCGGGTCGCTCAACGTCTACCGCGACGGCCCGTACGACTGGGACGACAGCGACGCGGGCGCGATCGCCCGGTTCAACACGGTGCTGGAGGGCCTGCTGGGCCGGGCCGTCGCGGCCCACCGCGACGAGCTGGTCGTGTCGCAGCTCCAGGTGGCCCTGGACCGGCGGGTGGTGATCGAGCGGGCGGTGGGCGCCCTGATGGAGCGCCACCGGATCTCCGCCGTCACCGCGTTCACGGCGCTCCGGCGCGCCGCCCGGGACCGCCGCGAGACCGCGGCGAGGGTGGCGGCGGATGTGCTGGAGGGCGCCGACGTCACCGTCGGCCCCGGCGTCCCCTAGCCGGAGCCCGGTCGAGCAACCGCCCGGCGTCCGGGATCTGGTCAGAGCGCTTCATCGAAAGGTGAGACGGAGGCTCGACCCCGGCCCCGCCGAGTGGGACGCCGCCCTCGTGCCCCAAGTGGGACTGGCGGTCTGTCCCAAGTGGGACTCCCGGTCTGCCCCAAGTGGGACTCCCGGTCTGTCCCAAGTGGGACTCCCGGTCTGCCCCAAGTGGGACGCCCGGTCTGCCCCAAGTGGGACTCCCGGTCTGCCCCAAGTGGGACTCCCGGTCTGCCCCAAGTGGGACTTCCGGTCTGTCCCAAGTGGGACTCCCGGGGACCAGCCCGGAGGCGGTGACCCGGCCCCCCGTCGGGTCAGCGGGGGCGCATCCCCCGGGCCTGCCTGCGCCGGGCCCGGCGCATCGCGATCAGGCTGAAGATGCCCGCGCCGACCAGGCCGATGGCGGTGCGGGTGGGGCTGATCACCCAGCAGGTGCCGAGCACCCCGACGGTGAGCGCGGCGATGGCCAGCCGGGCGCGCAGGCGCAGCGCCCGCTCGGACCGCGCGGGTCTCGGGACGGCCGCCTCGAACCGGGCGATCGCGAGCTGCTCCGGCAGGCTCCGCACCCCATGGGACCGCGGGGGCGCCGACAGGTCGTCCCACCCCTCCCGGACGGCGACCCCGGCCACCAGGGCCAGCTCGTCGTCGGTGGGCGCCGTCGGCGTCATGTCCCCGCGCATCGGCGCGCTCCCCGCGGACTTGAGGGATCCGTCCCGGCGCGTTGACGACCGCCCCCGCCAATCGCAATACTGACCCTTCGCAGCCGGCCCCCTCGTGGGCCGGCGTCAGCGTGTCCAGCCCGGTCCCGACCGAGAGGCCCGCGCATGAACGTTCCGCCCCCGTTCGCAACCCGGCCGCCGGATGGCCTCCCGGATCTCATCGAGCACGACGCCTGCGCACTCGCCGCCTTCGCCACCCGCGACGGCACGCCGAGCCGACGAATGGTCGAGATCGCGCTGACGTCGCTCCAGATGATGGTCCACCGCTCCGGGAGCGTCGACGGCGAGGGTGACGGGAGCGGGCTGCTCGTCGACCTCCCCCGGCCCCAGTGGCGCCGGCGCCTCGCGTCGGAGGGCCTCGACCCGGCCGCGGCCGACGACCAGGCGTTCACCGTCGCCCACATCTTCTTCGACACGTCCGAGGACGCCGCGGTCCAGGTGCCGCGGATCGGGGAGATCCTGCGCGACCACGGGTTCCGGCTGCTGTGGAGCGGCGAGGGCACGGTCGACCGCTCCGCGCTCGGCCCCCGCGCCTCCGAGACCCCGCCGATCTTCTGGCAGGTGGCCTGCCTGGCGGACGAGCCGGGCCCCGAGGCGTCCACCCACTGCTACCGGGCGATGGTGCAGATCGAGCGCGAGCTCACCTGCCACGTGGCGTCGTTCTCCGCGAACGACGCGGTCTACAAGGTGCAGGGCCAGCCCGAGGTGATCCCGCGCTTCTACCCGGAGATGGGCGAGGACGACTTCGCAGCGTCGCGGATCATCGCCCACAACCGGTACTCGACGAACACGTATCCCACGTTCAGCCGGGTGCAGCCGTTCTCGATCCTCGGCCACAACGGCGAGATCAACACGATCGCCCAGCTCCGCGAGCAGAGCGAGCAGCTCGGCCTGCCGATCTCGCGCCTCGGCTCCGACTCGCAGGACCTGAACCGCCTGCTCGAGGGGCTCATCTTCGAGAAGGGCCTGTCGCTGCTGGAGGCCGTCGAGTTCGCCCTGCCGCCGATCCTCGGCGAGGTGCACCGCCTGCCCGCGAAGCTCCAGGACCTGTACGTCCATTACCGCGAGGCCCTCGGGCCGTACGCGCAGGGCCCGGTGGCCCTCGCCTGCCGGGCGAAGGACGAGATGGTCTTCGCGGTCGACGCGATGGGCCTGCGGCCGCTGTGGTGGATCGAGACCGGCGACATGTACGTCGTCTCGTCGGAGCCGGGGATCATCCCCGTCAGCGACCTCACCCGGGATCCGGCGCCCCTCGCGCCCGGCGAGAAGGTGGCGCTCGTCACCGGCGCCGACGGCGTGCCGGAGGTGCTCGACTACTGGGAGCTCCAGCGCGAGGTGTACGCCCGCGCCAAGAGCCGCGGCGCCCTGCCGAGCGCCGAGACGCGCGCGCGCCTGGCCGGCGGCCTGGAGCCCGTCGCGGTGGAGGAGGTCCCCGACGACGACCTGACCGGGCCCGAGCTCGAGCTGGAGACGCTCCTCGCGTCGGCCGGCTGGATCGAGAGCGACCGCCAGCAGCTCCAGTTCCACGTCGACCGCGGCGCCGAGCCGATCGGCTCCCTCGGCTGGGACGGGCCGCTCGGCCCGTTGACCCCGGTCCCGATGCCGCTGTCCGACTACCTGCAGGAGACGGTCGCCGTCGTCACCAACCCGGCGATCGACCGCGAGCGCGAGGTGGAGCACTTCTCCACCCGCGTCGTGCTCGGCCGGCGGCCCCCGATCGAGGGCGTCGAGCCCGAGCCGCCGCAGCGCTGCGAGCTGCGCATGCCGATCATCCTCGGGGGGATGCGGCCCGGCACCACGCCGCTGTCGCTCCCCGAGACGCGGCGCGTCGCCGTGGGCCAGGGCGTCGCCTGCATGGAGGACGTGCTCGCCGCGTGGGACTGGCGCGCCGCCACCCTGCCGCTGCACTTCCCCCGCGACATGGGTGTCGCCGACCATCTGACGCACCTGGCGGAGGCCGCCGTGGCCGCCGTCCAGACCGGCGCCGAGCTGCTCGTGCTGAGCGACATGGCCGCCGGCCCCGACCACAAGGTCTGCGACCCCCACCTGGCGGTCGCGGCGGTCGACAAGGCGCTCCGCGAGGCCCGCAAGGACGACGGCTCGTCCCTGCGCCGCGACGCCAGCCTGATCCTCCAGGCCGCCGGCATCCGGAACGTCCACGACGTGATGGTCGCGCTCGGCTTCGGCGCCCAGGCGCTCAACCCCTACGCGCTCATGGAGCGGGCGATGAACGGCGCGCCCGAGCCGTTCGAGGCCGCCACCAACGTGCTGGAGAGCCTCCAGAAGGGCATGGAGAAGGTCCTCTCCACCCTCGGCATCCACGAGCTGCGCGGCTATGGCCGCCTGGTGTCGGCGATCGGGGTGTCCCCCGAGGTGCTCGACATCCTCGCCATCCCCGGCTTCTGCGCGTCGGAGGGCCGCGGCCTGGACCTGCGGGCGCTCGACGCCCTCGCCGAGCAGGGCCGCGCCATCCGGGCGGGTCAGGACAGCCCGTCCAAGGTGAAGCTGCCGCGGATGTACCCGAAGGTCTGGAAGGCGCTCGCCCGCGTGGCGAACGACGAGTGGACCTACGACGAGTACCGCGCGCAGCTCGACAAGCTCGAGGTGGAGCAGCCCGTCGCGATCCGCCACGCCGTGCACCCGCAGCTGGCCCCCGAGGCGGAGCGCCTGCCCGCCGACCGGGTGAGCAGCCGCGTCGGCGAGCACTCGCTGCCGTTCCTGATCAGCTCCATGAGCTTCGGCTCCCAGGGGGAGACCGCGTTCCGCGCCTACGCCGAGGCCGCCTTCCAGGCCGACATGCTCTGCATGAACGGCGAGGGTGGCGAGATCCACGACATGTACGGGAAGTACCCGAAGCACCGCGGCCAGCAGATCGCCTCGGGCCGCTTCGGCGTCTCCTCGCTGCTCATCAACTCGTCGGAGTGGGTCGAGATCAAGATCGGCCAGGGCGCGAAGCCCGGCGAGGGCGGCCACCTGCCGGGGTCGAAGGTGACCCAGGCGATCGCCGCGGCCCGGAACGCGCAGGTGGGGTCCGACCTCATCAGCCCGTCCAACAACCACGACCTCTACTCGATCGAGGACCTGGCGCAGCTCATCGACGAGCTGAAGACGTCCAACCCGCACGCCAAGGTCATCGTGAAGGTCCCAGTGGTGCCGGGCATCGGCACCATCGCCATCGGCATCGCCAAGGCGGGCGCGGACGTCATCACGATGTCGGGGTACGACGGCGGCACCGGCGCCGCCCGCCAGCACGCCCTGCGGCGCGCCGGCCTGCCGTGCGAGATCGGCACGGTGCTCGCGCACCACGCCCTCACCGAGGCGGGCATCCGCGACCGGGTGGAGATCTGGGCGGACGGCGGCCTGCGCAGCGCGGCCGACGCGATCAAGCTCATCTGCATGGGCGCGAACCGCCTCGGCTTCGGCACCGCCGCCATGGTGGCGATCGGCTGCACCATCTGCCGCGGCTGCCAGCTCGACACCTGCCACGTCGGCATCGCCACCCAGCTCGACGAGCACGAGGCCCGCGAGCGCGGGCTCAAGCGCTTCGTGCCGCGGGTGTTCGACCCGTCGGTGGACACGCTCGTCCGCTACTTCACGCACATGGGCGCCGCCCTCCGGGAGCTGGCGGGCGAGATGGGCGTCAGCGAGGTGCAGGAGCTGGTCGGCCAGACCGACCGCCTCGTGCAGGTCTCGCACCACGACCGCCTCGACCTGACGAGCCTGCTCACCCCGGTCGACCAGCGCGTCATCACCTCGCCGGCCGGGACGCCCCGCTTCTTCCGGCCGTTCCACCCGCCGCCGCCGCACCGGGCGCCGGAGGTGGCCGCCGAGCGCCTCGCCGCCGGGTCCGCCCTCGCGGTGGAGGAGGAGACGACCACTGCCGCCGACCGCAACCTCGGCACCGACCTGGCCGGCCTGATCGCCCGCGCGACCACCGGCGTGAACAACGCCTGGGTCAACGGCGACACCGTCGCCGGCGCCGCCGGCGGGGACCCCGCCGGCAACGGCGCCGCCGACGCCCAGGGCTACGGCGTCGACGGCGACGGCGTGTCGAACGGGCACGCCAACGGGAACGGCAACGGCGACGGACGCCGCCCGACGCTGGTCGACCTCGCGTTCACCAAGGGGGCGGCGGCCGGCAGCGGCCTGGCGGCGTTCACGCTCGACGGCGTGCGCATCCGGGTGTTCGGCGGCGCGCAGGACGGCGTCGGCAAGTGCGCCCTCGGCGGCGAGATCCAGGTGCTGAAGGCGCAGAACGCAGCGGGCGAGTGGGTCGGCGGCCACGTCGGCAAGAGCTTCGCCTACGGCGCCCAGCGCGGGCTGTTCCTGATCCAGGGGAACGCCGACGCCCGGGCGGGCATCCGGATGTCGGGGGCCGACATGGTCCTGGGCGGCGAGCCCGCCGAGCCGCTCAACGACCGCCTCGGCACCCTCGCGGCCCGCGCCAACTGCAAGGGCTTCGCGTTCGAGTACATGTCCGGCGGCCGCGTCGTCGTGCTCGGCGACCCGGGTCCGTGGCTGTGCTCCGGCATGACCGGCGGCGTGGTGTACGTGCGCCAGAACCCCGACTGGAACCTCGACGAGTCGGCCGTCCGCCGCCGCCTCTCGAAGGCGGCGAAGGTCAGCATCCTGCCTGTCGAGGAGTCGGACGCCGCGACGATCCAGGAGCTCCTCGCGGCGTACCGCGAGGCGCTGCGCGGCGGCGGCCAGGTCGAGGCGGCCGACCGGCTCGCCCCGCTCATCGACGACCCGGCGGAGCACTTCATCACCATCCTGCCGGTCACCCAGCAGGCCGACCCCAACATCTCCACCGAATAGCCGTGGATGCTCGCCCGGGCCTCCGCGGCCCGGACGACGTCGTGGCCGTGACCGGTGGCCAGGACCGCGGGGCCCGCTTCGGGCTCCGCGGCGCCGAGG
>DASSBX010000301.1:0-7801 GCA_035698305.1 Miltoncostaeaceae bacterium
CGAGGCCACCCCCGAGCCCGTCGCCGCGGGCGCCGAGGCCGCGTCGTGACCAGGCTCGCCGTGACCCAGGTGCGGTCGGCGATCGGCACCCAGCAGCGGCACCGCGGCACGCTGCGCGCCCTCGGGCTGCGCCGCATCGGCCAGACGGTCGAGCACGACGACTCGCCCCAGCTCCAGGGCATGCTCCGCATGGTCTCCTGGCTCGTCCGCGTGGAGAAGACGGATGGCTGAGCGCCCCGACATCCCCGAGACCGCCGCCGAGGACATCAGCCTCGACAAGCTGTCGCCCCGCCCCGGGGCCAAGCGCGCGCGCAAGCGCGTGGGCCGCGGGATCGGCTCCGGCACCGGCAAGACGTCCGGCCGCGGCCAGAAGGGCCTCGGCGCCCGCGCCGGCGGCGGCGTGCGCGAGGGCTACGCCGGCGGCCAGATCCCGATCTACATGCAGCAGGGCAAGCTCCGCGGCTCCAACCGCAAGATGTCGATGCCCATGGGCCCGTTCCGCACCCACTCGGTGCCGGTCAACGTCGGCGCCCTCGGGGTCTTCGACGCCGGGTCGACCGTCGACCTGGAGGCGCTCGCGGCGAAGGGCCTCGTGAAGAACAACGCGAACCGCGGGTACCCGGTCAAGATCCTCGCCGGCGGCGAGATCGACCGCGCCCTGACCGTCCGCGTCGAGGCGATCTCGGCAGCGGCCCGCGCGAAGATCGAGGCTGCGGGCGGCACCGTCGAGTTGATCGGCGAGGCGACGCCAACCGACTCGTAGGAGGAGTCTGAGCGCATGCTCAAGACGATCCTCACGGCGCTCCGGTCCCCGGACCTCCGCAAGAAGCTCCTGTTCACGGCGTTCATCCTCGCCGTGTACCGGTTCGGCTCCTACGTGCCCGTCCCGGGGATCGACCTGGACGCGCTGCAGGAGGCCATCGACCAGCGCGGAAGCCGGCTCCTCGACTTCCTGAACCTGTTCGCCGGCGGCGCGCTCACCCGGTTCGCGGTGTTCGCGCTGGGGATCATGCCCTACATCACCGCGAGCATCATCCTGCAGCTGATGACCGTGGTGATCCCGCGGCTCGAGGCCCTCCAGAAGGAGGGCGAGAGCGGGCAGCAGAAGATCACGCAGTACACGCGCTACTTCACCGTGGTGCTCGCGCTGCTGCAGTCCATGGCCTACGTCCTGTACTTCAAGTCGCAGGACGCGCTGCCGCAGTTCAGCGCCGGCCGCTTCTACCTGATCGTGCTCTCGGTCACCGCCGGCACGGTGCTGCTGATGTGGCTCGGCGAGCTCATCACGCAGCGGGGCGTGGGCAACGGCATCTCGCTGCTGATCTTCGCGAGCATCGTCGCCTCCGTCCCCGACGCGGTCGACGGCTGGCTCACGCTGCCGCCGGTGTCGCAGACGCTGATCATGATCATCGCGCTGGCCGTCGTGGTCGGGGTGGTGTTCATCAACGAGGGCCAGCGGCGCATCCCGATCCAGTACGCCAAGCGCGTGGTGGGACGCCGCATGACCTCCGGCGGCACGACGTACATGCCGCTGCGCGTGAACATGGCCGGCGTGATCCCGGTGATCTTCGCCTCGTCGGTGGTGATCCTGCCGCCGACCCTCGCCGAGCTGGCGGGGCAGAACTCCTTCTTCCAGGACGTCTCCGACTGGCTGGCCCCGGGGTCGTGGTACTACATCATCTTCGAGGCGCTGCTCATCGTCCTGTTCACGTACTTCTACACCGCGGTGCAGTTCAACCCGGTGGAGCAGGCCGACAACCTGAAGAAGTACGGTGGGTTCATCCCGGGGGTGCGGCCCGGCCGGCCGACGGCGGTGTATCTCGACCGCGTGCTGACCCGGCTGACGCTGCCGGGCGCGATCTACCTGGCGGCCATCGCGGAGCTGCCGAACATCGTCTTCCGCTACCTGCCGGACTCCAACGTGTTCTTCGGCGTCCTGGGTGGCACCTCGATCCTGATCGTCGTGGGCGTCGCCCTCGACACGATGCGCCAGATGGAGGCCCAGCTGATGATGCGTTCGTACGAAGGGTTCCTGAAATAGCCCGCCTGATCCTGCTCGGCCCCCCCGGCGCCGGGAAGGGGACGCAGGCCGAGCGGCTCCGCGACGAGTTCGGCCTGGTGCACCTCTCCACCGGCGACCTGCTCCGCGCGGCCGTGGCGCAGGGCAGCGACCTGGGGCGCGAGGCGAAGCGGTACATGGACGCCGGCGAGCTGGTGCCGGACGCGGTGGTGGTCGGGATGATCCGCGAGAAGATCTCCGGCCCCGACGTCGGCGGCTTCCTGCTCGACGGGTTCCCGCGCTCCGTCCCGCAGGCCGACGCGCTCGACCGGATGCTCGCCGACCTGAGCCTGCCGCTCGACGCGGTCGTCTCGATCGCCGTGTCGCGGGGCGAGCTGGTGCGCCGCCTGGCGGGGCGCTGGATCTGCCGCCGCTGCGGCCGCTCGTTCCACGAGGTCTTCAACCCGTATCCGGGCGACCCGTGCCCGAAGGGCTCCGGCGGGGAGCCGTGCGAGCTGTACCAGCGGGACGACGATCGCCCCGAGACGGTCGAGAACCGCCTGTCGGTCTACGATGAGCAGACGGCCCCGCTCATCGACTACTACCGCTCCCGCGGCCTCCTGCGCGAGGTCGACGGCGAGCGCCCACCGGACGAGGTGCATGATCAGATCGTCGCGCACATCCCGTCGGCGCCAGGCGCGTAGGCCGAAGGACGTGGCGACCGCCGCGCACCGCCGGGGGCCCATCCCGAAGACGCCGGGCGAGATCGACGCGAGGGCCGCGTCGGGCGCGGTGCTGCACCGCACGCACGAGGCGCTGCAGGCGGAGATCGCCCCCGGCGTGACGACCCGGCGCCTCGACGAGATCGCGGAGGAGCTGATCCGCGGCGCCGGCGGTATCCCGGCGTTCAAGGACTACCCGGGCCCGACACCGTACCCGGCGTCGATCTGCGCCTCCGTCAACGACGAGGTGGTCCACGGGATCCCGGGGGGGTACGCGCTCCGCGAGGGCGACGTCCTCGCCCTGGACGTCGGCGTGATCCTGGACGGCTGGGTGTCGGACGCGGCGCGCACCCACGCCGTCGGGGCGGTGTCGAAGATCGGCCGCAGGCTCATCGACGTGACGCGCGGGTCGCTCGAGCGCGGCATCGCCGCCGCCCGGGTCGGCGGCCGCGTGGGCGACATCGGCGCGGCCGTCCAGCAGGAGGTCGAGGCCGCCGGGTTCTCGGTGGTGCAGAGCCTCGTCGGCCACGGCGTCGGCCGGTCGATGCACGAGGAGCCCCAGGTGCCGAACTTCGGCCGCCCCGGCACCGGCCCCGAGCTGGTGGAGGGCCTGGTCATCGCGATCGAGCCGATGGTCAACGCCGGCGGCCACGACGTCGTCCTCGGCGACGACGGCTGGACGATCACCACCCGCGACGGCAGCCTCTCCGCCCACTGGGAGCACACCGTCGCCATCACCGCCGACGGCCCGAGGATTCTCACCACCGCCTGATCCTGGCCTCATGGGGGGTGGCGCCGCGTCCGGCGCCGGACATACGGTCGCCCGGTGCCGGCACTGCGCAACCTCCTCCTCCTCGCCGCCGTCGCGCTCGGGGCGCCCGCCGCCGCGGCCCAGGCCGCCACCATCCCGGTCACGACGACGGCCGACACGGTCGCGGACGACGGCGCGTGCTCCCTGCGGGAAGCCGTGTTCGCCGCCCGGTTCGACATGCCCGTGCAGGGATGCCCTGCAGGCTCCGGCGAGGACACCGTCGCCCTCGGCTCCGGCACGTTCCTCATCGCGCCATCGGGCGGCGGGACCGAGGACGGCAACGCGTCCGGGGACCTCGACACCGGCCCGCTCACGACCCTGACGGTGACCGGCGCCGGTCCGGGCGTCACGGTGATCGACGCGCAGCGGGCCGACCGCATCTTCGACGTGCCCGCCGGCTCGCGCCTGACGCTGCGGGCCATGACCCTGCGCAACGGCCTGGCCGACCCGGGCAACTCCGGCGGCGCCGTCCGCAACTTCGGCGCGCTGGCGGTCACGCGCGTCGCCTTCGAGGGGAACACCGCCGGCGACGGCGTGCCGCCCGCCGACTACGCGGACGACGAGGTGTCCCCGCCGGGCCAGGGCGGCGCGATCTCCAGCGGCGGCACGGCATCGCCGTCGCTGCTCGTGTCCGACTCGACGTTCACCGGCAACACGGCGGGCACCGGCTACCGGGGCACCTCCTTCACCAACGGCAACATGGGGAGGTCGCGGCAGGGCAGCGCGGGCGGCCACGGCGGGGCGATCGACGTCGCCGCAGGTACCGCGGACATCTCCGGGTCCACGTTCACCGGCAACGCCGCTGGCCGCGGAGGGCCCCAGCGCGAGCCCACGACCAGCTTCGCGGGGAACGGGGACGGCGGCTCCGGCGGGGCGCTCGCCGTCCAGGACGGCGCCGCGACGGTGATGAACAGCACGTTCGCGGCGAACCGCGCGGGCGAGCAGGGCGTCGGCCAGTCCCACTCGTACGAGCCCAACACCGGGGGCTCGGGCGGGGCGGCGTTCCTGAACGGCACGGGCAGCCTCCGCATCTCCTGGTCGACCTTCGCGGGGAACGCCCGCGGCGCGGACGCGCCCGGCGGCAACGGCCTGGAGGGCGCGGCGATCCAGGTGAGCGCCTCGATCCTCGCCGACGCGGCCCCCGCCTGCGGCGTCACGGCGCCGCCGGCGATCCCGAACGTCGTGGCCGCCGGCGACAACAGCTGCCCGAGCGCCCGGGTCGTCGGCGACCCGCGGCTCGGCGCCCTGGCCGCCAACGGCGGTCCCACGCCGACGCTGCTGCCGGGCGCGGGCAGCGTCGCGATCAACGCCCTGGCGGGCGTGCCGTGCCCCGGCACGGACCAGCGCGGGCTGCCGCGTCCGGCGCTCGGTGCCTGCGACGCCGGTGCGGTCGAGATCCAGCCCGGGACGCCCCAGGCGATCGGGGCGCCCGCCCCCGGCTCAGGCGGCGGAAGCGGCGTCCGCCGGACGATCAGGAAGGTCGCGATCGGGCCGAGCGCGTTCCGGGTGAAGGGGCGCACGCCGCACGGCACGACGGTGACCTTCCGCCTCTCGGCCGCCGGCCGGGTGGTCCTGACGGTCCGCAAGCCCGCGGCCGGGAAGCGCTCGGGCCGGAGGTGCGTCGCGCCGACGGAGAGGCTCCGGTCCGCGAAGCGCTGCATCCGGCAGGTGAGGCTGCGGGGGAGCGTGGCCAAGCGGGGCGTCGTGGGCCTCAACCGGCTCCGCTTCTCCGGCAAGCTGCGCGGCCGGGCGCTGCCGCCCGGCCGCTACACCATGGTGCTCACCCTGCCGAAGGCCGGATCCGCGCCCGCCGTGTCGGTCACGAAGGGATTCCGGGTCCTCCGCTGAGCCCCGCCGTCACCGCCGCGCCTCCAGGATCAGGTTGAACGGGGTCGCGGCGGCGCGCCGGACGCGGGTCAGGCCGGCCTGCCGGCAGACCTCCGTCAACCGGGCCTCGCCGGCCTGGGCGCCGAGGGCGTGGCGGCCCTCCGAGTGGCCGTGCGCCAGGCAGATGCCGACCGACGCCGAGTAGTACAGGCGGCCGATGGGGTTCAGGTTGTCCTCCACGCGGTCGCCCGCGTAGGGCTCGACCAGCATCACCGCGCCGCCCGGCGCGAGCGCCCGCGCGGCGTGGGAGAGGGCGCCGACCGGGTCGCCGAAGTCGTGCAGGGCGTCGAAGAAGCAGATCAGGTCGTAGCCGCGTCCGGCGTACTCCCGGGCGTCGCTCACCTGGAACGCCACCCGGTCCTCCACGCCGGCCTCCCGCGCGTACGCCCGCGCCTGGTCGATCGACGCCGCGTGGCTGTCGATGCCGTCGACGTGCGCCGCCGGGAACGCCTCCGCGATCGCGATCGCCGAGTGGCCGTGGCCGCAGCCGACGTCGGCGGCGGCGCCGCCCGCC
Source organism: Miltoncostaeaceae bacterium (assembly GCA_035698305.1). Taxonomy (GTDB): domain Bacteria; phylum Actinomycetota; class Thermoleophilia; order Miltoncostaeales; family Miltoncostaeaceae; genus Miltoncostaea. Next base: position 5,934 of record DASSBX010000301.1, read on the forward strand.
GCCAGCCGCTCCGCGACGCCGTCGAGCGCCGGGATCCACTCGCCCGCGACGTTGGTGCGGTACGCGTTCCGGTAGAAGCTCGCGACGCCCTCGTGCAGCGCCGGGTGCCGTGCCCCCCAGGCGACGCCGTCGCCCGTCCGGAACGCCTCGACGGTGTCGTCGGAGTCCATGAACATGGACGCCGGGACGTCCCACGCCGGCGGCACGAACACCGGGCTCTGGGGGTCGGCGAGCACCATCCGCCCCTCCGGGGTGAGCTCGTAGGTGCCGCTCACCGGGTGGTACTCGACGTAGCCGCCCGCGGCCTGCGCGTTCAGCCACTCCTCGACGTAGCGCTCGGCGCAGCCGGCGCGGGACGCCAGCTCCCCGGGGGTCAGCGGCCCCGCCCCCGCCATCGCGGCGTAGAGGCCGAGCCTGTTGCCGATCCGCACCATGACGCCGCCGTAGCCCGCCGACAGGTCCCCGACCACCCGGTCGAGCAGTGCCGCGAGCCGCTCCTGGTCCACCTGCATCTCGTCCCTCCTGGGCGCGTTCACACGATGTGACCACTGTGGGGCCGGGGACCGCGTGCGACGAGGGCCGGGCTCGCCACGGGGGGTCCGTTCGTGCCACGCTGCCCCGGTGTCCGCGCGCCCGACCACCCGCGTCAGCCTCGTCGCGCTGCCCGAGGCGATGCCGTCGACGCTCGTCGGCCTCCACGACGTCCTGTCCTCGGTGGGCGCGCTCCCCACGCTCGACGACCCGATCTCCCCGGCGCCCTTCCAGGTCGAGATCGTCGCCGAGCGCGCCGGCCCGATGGAGCTCGTGACCGGGGTGCCGGTCACGGCCGCCCGCGCCGTCGGGGACGTCGCCTCCACCGACATCGTCCTGGTGCCGTCGATCCTCGCCGAGGGAGGGCGCTGGGACCCCGGCCGCCACCCGGAGCTGGTCGACTGGATCGCGCGCATGCACGCCGGCGGGGCGCTCCTGGCGTCCGCCTGCTCCGGGCTGTTCCCCCTCGCCGAGACGGGGCTCCTCGACGGCCGGGAGGCGACGATCCACTGGGACTACGCGCCCGGGTTCCGCACGACCTTCCCCCGGGTCGCGCTCGACCCCGAGAAGGTCCTGGTCGTCAGCGGCGACCGGTCCGACATCGTCACCTCCGGCGCCTCCTCGTCGTGGGGCGACCTGGCCCTCTACCTCGTCGCCCGGCGGGTCGGGTCCACCGTCGCCCAGGCGGCCGCCCGCTTCTTCGCCTTCCAATGGCACGTCGACGGCCTCGCCGCCTACGCGCTGTTCCGGCCGCGCACCGATCACGGCGACGCCGTGATCGCCGACGTCCAGGAGTGGATCGGGGGGAACCGCGCCGTCGCCCGCCCGGTGGAGGAGATGCGCGCCCGCTCCGGGCTGGCGGAGCGCACCTTCGTCCGCCGCTTCACCGCCGCCACCGGGCTCTCGCCGATCGCCTACGTCCAGCGCCTGCGCGTGGAGGACGCGAAGCGGCGCCTGGAGCGCAGCGACACCCCCGTCGAGCGCATCGCGTGGGAGGTCGGCTACGAGGACCCCGCGGCCTTCCGGCGGCTGTTCCGCCGCATCACGGGCCTGGCCCCCGGCGCCTACCGGCGCCGCTTCCAGGTGCCCGCCTTCGCCCGGCCCCCGCGCTGACGGGACCCCCGCCCGGCTGCTAACATCCCGGGTCGCTCGCGGGGCAGCCCCGTGGGCATGCCCGCGCCCTGGAGGGGACGAGTCGTGAAGGTCCGAGCATCGGTCAAGCCCATCTGCGAGAAGTGCCGCGTGATCAAGCGTCACGGCAAGCTCCTCGTGATCTGCCAGAACGCCCGCCACAAGCAGGTGCAGGGCTGATGGCCCGCATCGCCGGCGTCAACATC
>DASSBX010000302.1:0-2911 GCA_035698305.1 Miltoncostaeaceae bacterium
GGCGGCGACGACGCCGTACAGATCCGCAACCCCGGGCACCACACCATCGTCGTCATGGGCTACGACGGGGAGCCCTACGCGCGGCTGCTGCCCGATGGGCGCGCCCAGCGCAACGCGCGCTCCCCCGCCACCTACCTCAACGAGGACCGCTACGCCGACGTCGCCCTTCCGGCCGCCGCCGACGCGGAGGCCGCCCCCGAGTGGCGGCCGTTCACCAGCACCGGCCTGCTCGAGTGGCACGACCACCGGGCGCACTGGATGGGCTCCGGCACGCCGCCCCAGGTCACCGACCCGGCGGCGCGGACGACGGTGTTCGACTACCGCATCCCCATCTCCGTGGACGGACGGCCCGCGCGAATCGAGGGGACGCTCGTGTGGGTGGGACGGGGCGACGACGACGGGCAGCCGGTCGCCGTGTACGCCGCGGTCGCCGCCGGCGGCGCGGCCCTGATCGCGCTGGCGGCGGTCGGCGTCCGCCGGCTGCGCCGTCGCGGCGACCGGGACCCCGGCGACCCCGGGGGCGAGGCCTGGTGATGCGGCCGCGCGCAACCCTCCTGGCGCTCATGTCCGTCGCGGCGCTCGTCCTGGCGACGGCGCCGTCGGCGCTCGCCCACGCCCAGCTCACCGGCAGCGACCCCGCACGCGGTGCCGTGGCCCCCGAGCAGCCGGAGCGGGTCACCCTGCGCTTCAGCGAGCCGGTGGAGGCGACCTTCGGCGACGTCCGCGTGTTCGACGCCTCCGGTGCCCGCGTGGACGACGGCGACGTGGAGCACCCCGGCGGGGCGGGGGAGACGCTGTCGGTGGGGCTGCGGCCGGGCCTGCCGGACGGGGGCTACACCGCCACCTACCGCGTCATCTCCGCCGACTCGCACCCGGTGTCCGGTGGCTTCGTGTTCTCGATCGGCGCCCGCGGGCCGCCGCCCGCCCAGCGGGTCGACGAGCTCATCGACGGCGGCGGCGCCGACGGCGCGGTGCAGACGGCCGCCGGCGTGGTGCGGTGGGTCGCCTACGCCGCCATCGCCGTGGGACTCGGCGCCCTCGCCTTCCTCGCCCTGGTGTGGCGCCCCGCCCTGGCCGCCGTCGGGGGGGCGGGCGAGGCCTGGGCGTCCGCCGCCCGCCGCTTCGAGCGCCGCGCCCGGATGCTCGTGCTCGCGGCGGCCGCCGCCGGCATCGTGAGCGGCGTCGTGGGCATCGTCCTGCAGGGCGCGATCGCGGCGGGCGTCCCGCTGGGCGACGCCCTCACACCACACGTCGTCGGCGAGGTGCTGGACACCCGGTTCGGCACCGTGTGGGGCACCCGGACCCTCGCGTGGGTGGCGCTGGGCGCGCTCGTGCTCGCCGCCCCCGGGCTGCCGCGGCGCATCCTGGCGGCCGCCGCGGTGCCCGCCGCCGTGATCGCCGTGACCCCCGCCCTCGGCGGCCATGCCGGCGCCACGTCGCCCGCCGCCCTGCTCGTGCCCCTCGACGTCGCGCACGTCGTGGCGATGGCGGTGTGGGGGGGCGGGCTCGCGATGTTCCTGCTGGCCGTGCCGGCCGCGACCCGCCGGCTCGACCCACCCGACCGCTCGCGGGTGCTGGCGGCGGCGCTCCTGCGCTTCTCGCCGCTCGCGCTGGCGTCGGTGGCCGCGCTGCTGGTGACCGGAGTCGCCCAGTCGCTGGTGTACCTCGACGCGTTCGGGGACCTCACCGGGACCGCGTTCGGCAGGGCCATCCTCGCGAAGGCCGCCCTGCTGGCCGCGCTCATCGGCCTGGGAGCGGTGAACCGGCAGCGCGTCGTGCCGCGCCTGCGGGCGATCGCCGCGGAGGGCGCCCCGCCCGGCGCCGCGGGGCGGGTGCTGCGCGGCACGCTGCGCGGTGAGGTGGCCCTCGTCGCCGCCGTGCTCGCCGTCACCGCCGCGCTCGTGCACTTCTCGCCGCCCGGTGAGGCGGCCTCGGGGCCGTTCTCGACCGACGTCGCGATCGGCGACGCCCGCCTCGAGCTGACGGTCGACCCGGCCCTGGTCGGCACGAACGAGATCCACCTCTACCTGTTCCGTGCGGCCGACGGCGCGCAGTACACCGCCACCCGCGAGCTGCGCGTCGCCGCGAGCCTGCCGGAGCGCGACCTCGGCCCGATCGACGTCGAGCCCCGCAGGGCCGGCCCCGGCCACTGGGTGGCCCCCCGCGCCGTGCTCGGGGTGGCGGGGACGTGGCGGGTCGAGATCACGAACCGCGTCTCCGACTTCGACGAGCACGCCGCCACGGTCGAGGTGCCGGTCGGGTGACCGGCGCCGCCACGACCCCGGACCGGGGACCGCCCCCGTCGTCCGCCGCCCCACCGTCTTCCACCGAGAGGAGTCGCACCATGCGAACCGCACGCACCATGCTGATCCTGATCGTCCTGGCGGCCCTGGCCGTGCCCGCGATCGCGACGGCCCATGTCACGCTGCAGCCGGACGAGGCGCCCGCGGGCGCATTCACCCGACTCGACGTGAGGGTCCCGAACGAGCGTGACGACAGCGGCACCGTGCAGGTGCAGGTCCAGTTCCCGTCGGGCTTCCACTTCGCCTCCACCGAGCCCGTCCCCGGCTGGACGGCCAAGATCACGCGCGCCAAGCTGGACACCCCGATCGAGGGCGCCCACGGGCCGATCACCGAGGAGATCCGGCGGATCACCTGGACGGGCCGCGGTGTCCAGGGCGTCATCAAGCCCGGCGAGTTCCAGGACTTCGGGCTCTCGACGCAGATCCCCGACATCGCCGGCGAGCCGCTCACGTTCAAGGCGCTCCAGACGTACGCGAGCGGCGAGGTGGTGCGGTGGATCGGGGAGCCCGACAGCGACCAGCCGGCGCCCGTGGTCACCGTCGTCGCGGCCGACGACGAGGAGGCGCCGGCGCCGGCGCCGGCCGCTGCCGATGCGGGCGGTGACGCC
>DASSBX010000303.1:0-14099 GCA_035698305.1 Miltoncostaeaceae bacterium
CGTCTCGTAGCGGTGGTGGCCGTCGGCGATCAGGATCCAGGCGTTCCGCATCGCCTCGGCGACGGCGTCCGCCACCGCTGGGTCGTCGACGAACCAGACGCGGTGGACGGTGCCGTCGGCGTCGGTCGCCTCGCCGTCCGGCGGGCCCTGGGGGGCGATCGCCGCCCAGGCGGCGCCCTCGGGGTCGGGGTACAGGCCGAACACGGGGGAGATGTTGGTGCGCACGGCGCGGATCAGCCGCAGCCGGTCCTCCTTGGGGCCCGCGTGGGTGCGCTCGTGGGGGCGCACCACCCGCGCCTCGTACGGCTCCAGGGCCACGGCGCCGAGGATGGTGCGCCGCTCGCGCTCGACGCCGTCGCCGAGCGTGAAGGTCTGCGTCCACGCGACGAGCAGGGGGTCGGCGCGCTCGAGCACCCCGTCGTCGAGCCACGAGGCGATGAGGCCGGCGACCTCGTCGTAGGCGATCTCGGGGAGCTCCAGCCGGACGGCGTTGTAGGGGGCGGCCGCCAGGTACGCCCGCCGCTGCTCCGGCGAGATGACGTCGTAGGGCGGCGCGACCAGGGCGCCGAGGGGGCCCGCGGCCGGCGTGTACCGCAGGGCGGTGAAGGGTCGGACGTCGGCCACGAGGCGCCACGGTACCAAGGCCGGGAGCGCCCGTGGGCGTCCGGGGCCGGGGGTACCATGTGGCGTCCCGTGGCGGACGATCTCACCTCCGAGCAGCGCGCGGCCGTCACCCATGACGGCGGGCCCGCGATGGTGCTCGCCGGCGCCGGCGCCGGCAAGACGCGCGGCCGGGGCCGCCGCCTCGCGTGGCTCGTCGAGGGCGGCGCCGACCCCTCCGAGATCCTGGCGCTCACGTTCACGCGCGAGGCGGCCGTGGAGCTGCGCGACCGGGCGGAGGAGCTGCTCGGGTCGTCGCACGACACGCTCCGGGTCACCACGTTCCACTCCTACGCGCAGGAGCTCACCCGCGTCCACGGGGTGGAGCGGGGCCTGCTGCCGCCGGTCTCGGTGGCGCGCCAGGAGGACCGGATGCTGATGCTCCTCGACCGCCTCGACGAGCTCGACCTGCGCGTCCACGACCTGCGCGGCGACGTCGCCCGGCTCGTGGAGGACCTGGTCAGGCGGATCGACGCGTGCCGCGACCAGCTCGTGCCCGCCGAGCGGTACCGGGCCTGGGCCGAGGCGGCGCTGGCCAACGCGGCGTCGGGCGGCGCGGCGCACAAGGCGCGGCGCGAGGTGGAGTTCGCCCGGGTCTACGAGGCCCACGACCGGTGGCTGGCCGAGGCGGGGCTCGAGGACTTCGGGCTGTCCATCGTCCGCGCGCTCGAGCTGCTGCGGGCGCACCCCGACCGCCTCGAGGCGGCGCGGGCGGGGGCCCGTCACGTGCTGGTCGACGAGTTCCAGGACACCAACCACGCCCAGGCCGAGCTGCTGTACGCCGTCGCGGGGGACAGCCGGAGCCTGATGGTGGTGGGTGACGACGACCAGGGGATCTACCGGTTCCGCGGCGCGTCGGCCAAGAACATCGTCGACTTCCGGCGCCGTTTCCCCGAGGCGGCCGAGCTGCGGCTGGAGCTGAACCACCGCTCCACCCAGCACGTCCTGGACGCGGCGACGGCGGTCGTGGCGCCCATCGCGGACCGCGCCGCCAAGCGCAGCGTCGCGCTGCCGGGAGCGTCCGGCCCGCCGGTGCGGTTCTGGCGGGCGCCCGACCCCGACGGGCAGGCGCGGGCCGTGGTCGAGCGGATCGTGGCGCTCGCCGAGGAGGGGGTGCCGCTCGAGGAGCAGGCGGTGCTCATGCGGGCCGTCCGGCTGGAGGCGCGGCCCGTGGTCGAGGCGCTGGAGCGGGCGGGGGTGCCGCACCAGGTGCGCGGCGGCATCGGCCTGTTCGAGCGGCGGGAGGTCCGCGCCGCCGTCGCGTGGCTTCGGGCGGCGTGCGACCCGGCGGCGGTGCAGGAGCACCGGCGGGTGGGCGCCGACCCCCGTCACGGCATCCCGTGGGCGCCGCTCGCCGACGCCGTCACGTCTGCCGCAGCGGCGGAGGGCGCGGTGGCGGGCGCCCTCGACCGGGTGGCCCGCGCCCACGGCGCCGAGGTCCTCGCCGCGGCGTTGGACGAGGTGGGGCGCGCCGCCGCCGAGCTGGGGCCCGCCGATGCGCTGCGGGTCGCGATCGACCGCTCCGGCCTGCGGACCGCGGCGATCGCGGCGGGCGGCGCGGAGGGCGGGGCGCGCCTCGCCGGGCTCGCCGCCCTCGAGCGCCTGGGCCGCGAGATCGCGGACCGCGAGCCGGGGCTCGACGCCCCCGGCCTGGCGGCGCGGCTGCAGGGGCTGTCGGAGATCGGCTTCCGCGGCGAGGGCATCGCCCCGCGCGAGCGGATCGGCGTCCAGGTCATGACCGTGCACCAGGCGAAGGGCCTCGAGTTCGACGCCGTGTTCGTGATCGGCCTGGTGCGCGCGGCGTTCCCGGGGTCGGACCGGCTGGGCGTGGACATCCCCGACGCCCTCCTGGACGAGGTGCTGCCGCGCGGTCGCGACGCCCACGTCGCCGAGGCGCGGCGCCTCGCCTACGTGGCGATGACCCGGGCACGGCGGCACCTGGTGCTGAGCACCGTGGCGGTGGGATCCGGCGGGGTGGTCCAGCACACGTCGCCGTTCTTCGAGGAGGCCCGGGCCGCCGCGGGCGCCGAGGTGGACGACGTCGGCGAGCCGCCCGAGCGCGCGCTGCTGGCGGCCGTCGGGGCGCGACGCGACGCGTTCGAGACGGCCTCGATGCGGGCGGCGCAGGCGATCGCCGACGGCGCGTCCGACGCCCCCGCGCTGGAGGCGCGGGCCGCCGAGGCCGCGGCCGCCCTGGTCGCCGCGCGCGCGGCCGTGCTGGCGCCGCCGCCGCCCGCCCCGCCGGTGCCTGCCCCGCCCCGGCCGGCGCGGGAGGGGCTCACGCTCAGCCCCAGCGCGGTCGAGCTGTACCGCGGATGCCCGCTGCGGTACCGGTTCGCGATGGTCGACCGCGTGCCGAGCCCGCCCAGCGTGGCGCGGGCGATCGGCGTGGCGGCCCACAGCGCGCTGGAGGCCCACTACCGCCCCGGCGGCACGGGCGGCGACGGCGAGGCGCTGGTGCGGCGGTTCGCCGTCGGCCTCAGGCGGGAGGGCGTCGCCGAGACCGCCGAGGGCAGGCAGGCGCTCGCCCGCGCCCGCGACGCGCTGCCGGCGTACCACGACAGGATGGTGCGCACGCGCACGCGGCCGTTGGCCGTGGAGCGCGACTTCACCCTCACGGTCGGTCCGCACCGGGTCCACGGCCGCGTCGACCGGATCGACGCCCACCCGGCAGGCGGCCACCAGCTGGTCGACTACAAGACCGGCAAGCCGCCGGCGGGCGGGGGCGGCGGCGGGGACGACCTGGTGCTGCGGCTCTACATGCTCGGCGCCCGCGAGGCGTGGCGCATCGAGCCGCGCGGCGCCACCCTCGTCCACATCCTGGACGGCGACACCCGCGGCGTGCACCCGGAGGCGGGCGACGACGCGATGGTCGTGGAGGGGGTCCGGGAGGCGGCGGAGGGGATCGCCGCCGGCCGCTTCGCGCCGCGCCCGTCGTGGGCGTGCCGCAGCTGCGACTTCGCCCTCATCTGCCCGGCGCAGGACCGGTGACGGCGCTCGGCTCGCTCGAGGCGGGGACGCCCCTGGAGGGGGTGTTCGCCGTGCGGCGCAAGGAGCGGCGCCTGTCGCGGCAGGGCAAGCCGTTCCTGGCGCTGACGCTCGCCGACGCCACCGGTGCGGTGCCGGCGATGGTGTTCGACGAGGCCGACTTCTTCGGCGAGCAGTTCGCGGAGGGCGACCGGGTGCGCGTGAGCGGGCGGGTCAGCGAGCGCGACGGGCGCCGCAGCGTGATCATCAGCCACCTGCGCGCCGCGGGCGACGAGGCGGGCGCCGAGGACCTGCTGCCGCGCAGCCACCGCGACCCCGACGAGCTGTTCGGGTTCGTGCTCCACCTGGCCGACGAGGTCGCCGACCCCGGGCTGCGGGCGGTGCTCGGCGCGCTGACCGGCGACGACGACCTGGCGCGGGCGTGGCGCGCCATGCCGTGCACCCGCTCCGGCCACCACGCCTACATGGGCGGGCTGGTGGAGCACACCGTCGGGGTGGCGTCGGTGGTGCAGGCGCTCGCCCAGTGGCACCCGAGGGTGGACGCCGACCTGCTGCTCGCGGCGGCGCTCGTCCACGATCTCGGCCACGCCCGTGCGTTCCGGCTGGGCGCGACGTTCGAGCTCACCGACGAGGGCCGGCTGCTGGGGCACGTGGCCATCGGCCACGAGATCGTCGGGGACGCCGCCCGCCGGGTGGGGCTCCCGGCGGTGCGCCGGGCGGAGTTGCTGCACGCGATCGACTGGCACCACGGGCCGCCGCCGGGGCAGGCGCCGGGCGCCGCCAGCCCCGAGGCGCTGGCCCTCTGGCGGGCGAATTCACTCGAGACGGCGGTCAAGTCGCGCCTGGAGGGGCACGGCCCGGCCGACTCGTAGGTTCTGGAGTCCGCGCCGGGGGTCGACCTCGACCCATGGTGGCGAAACGCTGGTCCTTGGTCGAGCCGACATCCATTGGCCCCGCGGATAGGTTGGCGCCCATCGGCGCCCGCGGCGGCGCCATCGACGCCAGTCACGCACCGAAGGGATCCCGATGACATCCACCCCGAGGCGGTCGCGCCTCATCGTGCGGTCCGCGCTGCTCGCGGGCCTCCTCACGCTGTGCGCGTCGGGCACCGCCCTCGCCGACGTCACCGGCACGGTGACGAACTCGGCCGGCGTCCCCGTCCCCGGCGCCTCCGTCCGCGCGACCGAGGCGGACGGCAGCTCGGCGGGCTCGGACACGACCGACGCCAACGGCAACTACGTGATCGACACCTTCTCCTCGAGTGTGCCGCCCTTCACGCTCACCGCGACCCTGTTCGACGGCTGCCGGCCCTCCGGCTCCAACAGCCTGTCGGCGACGGCCGGCCCGGTGAACGACGGCACGACCCAGAACCTGGTCCTCGACCCGTTCTTCTTCTGTCAGACGAGCTTCGCGCCGAGCGGCCAGCCCGAGGCGACCGGCAACGCGTGGCCCGAGCGCGGCCAGGTGCTGTCGCCCCCGGGCGGGATCACGTACCTGCGGGCGCTCGCGCCGTTCAGCGCGTCCAACTTCGTGCTGACGACCTCGGACGGCGCCCAGGTGGGCGGCGGGACCGACGACAACCTGCTGACGCTTACCGCGCCGGCGTCCTACAACGGCCCGCTGAACCTGACGTACACCGACGGCGGCGTCGCCTCGACGCGCACCATCGGGACGCTCGTCGCCGGCCCGGTGAACAACCCGAACCCGCCGGCCGGCCCGACCGACCTGGCGGCGATCGTGGACATCTCCGGCTCGATGGGCGGCACCGACCCGAGCTTCCGGCGCAAGGACGCCGTCCAGCTGCTGGTCGACCTGGCCGACCAGGGCGACCGGCTCGTGGGGACCGGCTTCGACGACCAGTTCTCGGAGCTGTTCCCGCGCACCACCATCGCCGGCAACGCCACCAAGAACCAGCTCAAGTCGCTCGCCCGGAAGCGGATCGTCAACCGCGGCGGCACCGACTACAACGTGGGCCTCGGCGCGGCGTTCGACGCCCTCTCCGCCGACCCGCTGAACCCCGCGACGCCGAAGGCCGCGATCTTCCTGACCGACGGCGCCAACGGCTCGACGTACAACAACGTCCACCTGCGGTTCGCCTTCAACGGCACCGGCCGCTCATGGCCGATCTGCGTGGTGCGCCTCGGCACGTCGGGCTTCCAGAAGGACGACGTCGCGCGCCTGCGACGGATCGCCCGCGAGACCGGCGGCGCCTACTCGGCCACGCCGACCAACAGTGAGCTCGAGAACCTCTACTTCCAGTGCCGCGGCCGCACGTCGGGCGCGACGACGCTGCTGCGCAAGACGGCCACCTTCAAGGTGGGCCAGACCAGGACGTTCTCGCGGAAGATCAAGAAGAACCAGCGCAAGGCCACGTTCTTCGTGAGCTTCGGCAAGGGCAAGTACAAGATCCGCGCCATCCAGCCGGGCGGCCGGATCTACGCGAGGACCACCGGCAAGCGGGTCCGCCTGGTGCGCGGCAAGACCTTCGCGTTCATCCAGGTCCAGAAGCCGAAGGCCGGCCTCTGGCGGGTCAAGGTGCAGCGCCTGCGCACCGGCGGGAAGCTGGACCGGGCCACCACCACGGTGACCGTCCAGAAGAAGCGGTAGCGCCCGTGACGATCGGCGGGGCGGCGGCGACGCCGCCCCGCCCGGTCACACGTTGAAGCGGATCTGCATCACGTCGCCCTCCTGGACGACGTAGTCCTTGCCCTCGGTCCGCAGCGTCGCGTTCTCGCGGGCGCGGGCCCACGATCCCGCCTCGACGAGGGCGTCCCACGGGATCACCTCGGCGCGGATGAACCCGCGCTCCATATCCGAGTGGATCTTCCCGGCGGCGGCGGGGGCGGCGGTGCCGCGGCGGATCGGCCAGGCGCGGGCCTCCGGGGGCCCGGAGCCGGTGAAGAACGTGACCAGGTCGAGCAGCCGGTAGGCGCCCTGGACGACGGCGTCGGCGCCGCGGGTGTCGCCCAGCTCCAGCTCGGCGGCCAGCTCCGCCGCCTCGGCCGGCTCCATCGCCGCGAGCTCCAGCTCCAGGCCGACGGGGAGGGCGAGGGCCTGGGCGCCCTGCGCCTCGGCGTGCGCGGCGAGGTCGGCCGGCGGCTCCAGGTCCTCGTCGGTGTTCGCGATGTAGAGCACCGGCTTGGCTGTGAGCAGCCCCATCTCCAGCGCGATCGCGCGGGCGCCGTCGTCGGGAGCCAGGCGGGCGGGGCGCCCGGCGTCCAGCGCCTGCGCCACCAGCTCCAGGGCGGCGAGCTCGGCGGCCGCGCCCTGCTCCCCGGCGCGGGCGCCCTTGCGCACGCGATCGAGGCGTCGCTCCACCTGCTCGCGGTCGGCGACCGCCAGCTCCAGGTCGACCGCCTCCGCGTCGGCGAGCGGGTCGACCCGCTCCTCCGGGTGCGGCACCTCGGCGTTCGCGAACGCGCGGACCACGTGCAGCAGCGCATCGGCCTGGCGCAGCTGCCCCAGGGCGCCGCCGCCGAGGCCCTCGCCGGTGCCGGCGCCCGCCGCGAGCCCCGCGATGTCGACCAGCTGCACCTGGGCGGGCACGCGCCTCGGGATGTCCTGGGCGTCGGCGATCGCGTCGAGGCGCGGGTCGGGGACGTCGGCCATCGCGCGGGCCGGCTCCCGCGTGGTGAACGGGTAGGGGGCGACCTCGGCGTCGGCGCCGGTCACCAGCACGAACAGGGCGGTCTTGCCGGCGTTGGCCCGCCCGACGAGGCCGAGGTCCAGGGCCTAGCGCTCCGTCCCGGCGCGGGGCACTACTCGCCCCCGAAGCCCACGCGCCCCGGCTCACGGGGCGGCAGGCGCACGTACAGCAGCTCGCTCTGGTCGATGAGGTAGGTGCCCTCCTCGGCGACGACCTCGCGCCACTGGGGGCCGCTGCCGTTCTTCAGCGCCTCCGTCATCTCCGATGCGGTCGAGTCCTCCACCGTCAGCCGGAGGAACGTGCCGCCCTCGAAGCCGAGCTCGAGTCGCCGGGTCGCCATGCGGGCGAGTCTACCGGGCCTCGTGGGGGACGGCCTCGATCAGCTCGGTGAGCACGCCGAGGGTGGAGCGGGGGTGGACGAACGCGACGACGTGGCCGCCCAGGCCGGCGCGGCCCCGCTCGTCGATGAGCTCGGCGCCGCGGCCGCGCAGCTCGTCCAGGGCGGCGTCCACGTCCGGCACCGCGAACGCGACGTGGTGGAAGCCCTCGCCGCGCGTCGCCATGAACCGGGCGATCGCCCCCTCCGGGTCGAGCGGGCGGATGAGCTCCACCGCGCCGCCGCCGCCCTCGCACATCACGGCCTCGACGCCCTGGGCCTCCATCGTCTCGCGTGCCGTGACCTCCAGCGGCAGGGTCCGCCGCAGCTCGGCGATCGCGGCGTCCAGGTCGGCGACGACATAGCCCACGTGGTGGATCGGCCCGAGCGCCGCGCTCACTCCACCGGCTCCAGCCGCGGATTGGGGCGCTCCTCGCGGCCCACCTTCGCGCAGGGGACGCCGCCGTTGCGCACGACGTCGGCGGTGAAGTCGTTGGAGCCCTGCAGCAGCGAGGTGCCCACCCCGTAGGCGTCGACCGGCACGCCCGCCGACTCGAAGGCGCGGATGCGGCCCGCGTCGAAGCCGCCCGACGCCACGATCCGGACGCCCGGGTGGCCGGCGTCGTCGAGCGCACGCCGCACCTTCCACACCAGCTCCGGCACCACGCCGGTGGGCCGGAAGCGGCCCATCTCGTGCCACAGGGAGCGGTCGACCATCGTGTTGCTGGTGTCCAGGCGGACGCCCCAGAGCTGCGGTCCCAGGGCGTCGGCCACCTCCAGCGCGGTGCGCACCGAGTCGTTCTCGAAGTCGACGAGCACCGTCACGCTCAGCTGATCGGCGAACCGGTCGGCGAACATGCGCGCCGCCAGCACGGTGTCGCCGCCGTACGCCGCGATCAGGCCGTGCGGCACGGTGCCCATGCCCTTGCCGCCCCACCAGGACGCCTGGGCGTCGGTCGACACGCCGATGGCGCCCGCGATGTGCGCCGCCCAACCGTCGCCGGTCTGCACCTGCCAGTGATCGAAGCGGGCGGGGAAGTACAGGATCGGCTTGCCGCCGGCGGCCTCCACCACGTCGCGCACGTTGCGGCTGATCAGCGTGCGCCGCGCCAGCACCCCCAGGTACAGCGTCTCGAGGTGGGCGAACAGGCTGTAGTCGCCGCGGATGGTCATCACGGTCTCCCACGGCTCGATCTCGTCGCCGTCGTGGAGCGCGCGGACCTCCAGCCGGTCCCAGCCGTCCTCCCAGCCGCCGTCGGGAAGGCGCCGGCCGGAGCAGAGCCGCAGGATCGCGAGCGCCTCGTCGATGCCGCCCAGGACGGAGCGCTCGCGCTGGAACACCTGCATCAGCACGTCCGGCCGGTGGCGGTCGTGCTCCAGCACGTCGCGGGTGAACGTGAAGTACGCGTCGCTGTAATAGCCGTCGCGCATCTTCTCGACGGGCAGCGCAAACGTCGCCGGATCCAGGCGTGTGCGCCGCAACGTGCTCATGGTCCGGCGTCCTCCTCGTCGTCCTCCGGCAGCCTCGCAGGCCGGGTGGACCAGAGGAAGCCGGTGGCCAGCACGGCGAGCGCGGCGATGCCGATGGCGATCACCCCGAGCCAGATCGCGGTGTCCGAGTCGCCGTCGCCCCCGCCGCCGCCCGCCGCCGCGCCGGTCGCGGGCGCCTGCCCGGGCTGGAGGATCGTCTGCGCCGCCGCCGGCCCCGGATCGGTGGGCCCCGTCTCCGCGCTCGCCTCGCCGGGCTTCTCCGGCGGCCCGGTCCACGGCTTGTCCTTGTCGTCCGAGAAGCCCTGCACGACCGGCCACACCGCCTGGCCCGACTCGAACGCCGTCGCCAGCACGGTGAAGTCGGCGTACCGCTCGGGGGGGATGCTGCCGCCGGTGAACACGAGCGTCGCGAACTTGCCGTCGGCGCCGCGGATCGCGGTGGCCTTCCAGCCCGGCGGCGCGGGGCCGAGCGAGTAGACCGTCACCTGCTCGGGGATGCCCACCCGCACGCGGACGGTGTCGGCGTCGGTGCGCTCGTTCGGGACCCGGATCGTGAGCTGGGCCGACTCCTCCTGGACGAGCTCGGTGGGCAGCACGCTCACGTGGGCGGTGGCGGCGCCTGCCGTCACGAGGGTGGCGAGCAGGGCCAGCAGGCCGGCGACGACGCGTCTCACGCGCGGACGCTGTCGGTGAGCGCGTCGAGCATTCCGACGTAGATTAGTGCCTGGGTCCGGTCGGTCATGCCGACGCGGTACGAGAAGGCCATCGCGCCCGTGGCATCGGCCTCGATCGTCACGCGCGTGCCGTCCGGCTCGGGCGCGAAGGCGGTGCGGGTCGACGCCCGCAGCCCCAGGCCGCGGGCCTCCCACTCGAGCCGGCGGTTGGGCTCCACCACCGTCAGCACGGGCCGTGTGTAGAACTCGCGCCCGCGGGGGTGCAGGAGCTTCAGGTCCAGGCGGGTGCCGGGCGCGAGCGGCCCGTCGAGCGTCGCCGAGACGCAATGCGGGTTCCACTCGGGCCAGCGGGCCAGGTCGCTCCACCGCGCCCACGCGACCTCCGGCGGCGCCGGGGCCACGACCGTCACCACGACCGGCACCTAGTGCCCGTCCGCCTCCTCGGCGCGCAGCAGGGCCTCCATCGCCGCGCGGCCGACGAGCATGTCGCCCGGGCTCGGCTCGGTGGTCGCGAAGCCGGCCTGCATCGCGTGGCCCACCCCGTGGATCAGCCGCGACACCGGGTGCTCGGGACGGCGCGCGGAGAACGAGAACATCTCGACGGCCGACCCGATGCTGAGGGCGGCGATGATCGTGCGGCCCCCCAGCGACCGGCCCGGCAGCGTCCGCCGGGCCACCCAGTTGCCGATGGTGGACGACACCAGCAGCGGCAGGATCAGGTTGCTGCCGCAGCGGTCGTGCTCCTTCGCGTGGTCCTCGGCGTGGGCGACCTCGTCGGCGCCGCCCGCCTCGTAGGCGGCGATGCTCTTGTGCTCCACCGCGTGCCACACCGCGGCCCGCGAGCCGCGCAGCGTCAGCATCGCCGGCGCCAGCCCCGCCACCGCGCCCACCGCCTCCTGCGCCAGGATGGACCGGATCCGGCGCCGCGCGATCGCCGCGGCGGCCGTCGCGCCGATGGCGGTCGCGATCGTCTTGCGGTCCTCCATCGCGAAGCGCGCCTGCGGCAGCCCCCTGCGCACGGCCGGGAGCACGGCGAACGCCTCACCCAGCCGCACCAGGCCGCGGGCGAGCGGGAGGTCGGTGATCGGCCCGGCGCGGAACAGGTGCTTGGTGCCGGAGGCGACGATCACCCGGCCGTCGTCGTCGCGCACGGCGGCGGCCCAGTGGCGCGGCCCGTGCACCAGGAGGCCGTTGGCCAGGGCCATGCCCCCCAGGCGGTTGGCGCGCGTCGGCTCGCTCACAGGCCCAGGTTAGCGGGCCGCCGGGCCGCCGCCCGCGATCACGGCCTCGGCCTCGATCTCCACCCGCCAGCGGGGGTCGAGGAGCGCGGCGACGACGACCATCGTCGCGGCGGGACGCACGTCGCCCAGCGCGCGGGCGTGGGCGGCCGAGACGGCGTCGGCGTCGGCGGCGTCCACCAGCAGCATCCGGGTCCGGACGACGTCGCCCATCGTCGCCCCGGCCTCGTCGAGCGCGGCGGCGATGATCTCCAGGCAGCGGTCGGCCTGGACGCCCGGGTCGGGGTCGCACGAGCCGTCCGGCCACACCGGGGCCGTCCCGGACACCAGCACCCGGTCGCCCACGCGGACGGCCCGGCTGAAGCCGATCGTCGCCTCGAACGGGGAGCCCGAGGCGACGCGCCGGCGGCCGCTCACCGTCCCGCCCGCCGGGCCTCCTGCCGGCGCTCGGCCGCGAGGCGGCCCGCCCCCGGACCGCTGTGGTCCACGAACGCCATCATCTCCGCGAGCGCTCCGTGGCCCGCGACCTCGGCGATCTGGCGGTGCATCTCCCGGGCGACCGCGCGGTACGACTCGTGCCCCTGCGGCTGGCTGCGCAGCTCGATCAGGTGCATCGCCTCCCGGGCGTTCAGCACCATCGTGAAGCGGATCCGGTGCGCCAGCGTGACCGCGTACGCCGCCTCGGCGGGGAAGTCGTCGCGGAGCGCGTCGTACAGACCGGTGCAGCGCTCCTGGACCGCGGCGTACGCGCCGGCGGCGCCGGCGTCGGCGACCTCGTCGGGGACGTCGTACCCCAGGGCGGGGGTCAGCGGCTGCGCCTGCAGGCTCAGCATGCGGTGGCGCTGCAGGTCGCGGTAGGCGCCGTAGTCGCACACCACCTCGAACGCGTACGTGGTGGCCTCCAGCGCGCGTCCGGGGCGCTGGCGCCGGTCGCCGCGCCGCCCCGCCCAGTCGCGCAGCGCCTCCGCCCGCTCCTGCGGCGAGAGGGCCGCCACCGCGCTGCGCACGTCGCCGAGGGGCGCGCCGCTCGCCGGCCACAGGGCGTGGGCCAGCACGCGCGCCTCGCCGTCGGGATCGAAGTCGACGAGCCGCACCGCGGGGCCGTCGGGGGCCGGGCCGGTCGCGGGTGCCAGGCGCTCCGCCAGGTGGGCGGCGACGCGCTCGCCCTGGGCGAGGTACGCGCCGTGGGCGACGCCGCGATCGACCCGGTCGACGCGGGTCAGGAACGCCGGGATGACCTTCCTCAGCTCGCGCAGCATCGCCGCGGCGCACTCGCGCGCCTCGGGCAGCGGGTGGGCCTGCATGCGCACGAGCATCGCCTCGTAGGCCTGGCCTGAGGCGAAGATGCCGACGTTCGCGGTGGTCGCCGCGGGCAGCAGCCCCCGCAGCAGGTCGAGGGCCCGCGCCCGGATCGCCCGCTCGCGCGCCGCCTCCGGGGTGGCGTCGTCGCGCGGCACCCCCGCGCCGACGTGCGCGACCATCCGCGGCAGCAGAGCCGAGTAGCCGTCGAACGCCGCGTCCAGGGCGGCGGTGTACGCGGGGCCGAGCTCGGGGTGGGCGAGCACCGACGGCGGCCGGTGGTAGCGGTACGCCCCGGCGGGGCGGTCGGTGTACGGGATGTAGCGGGTCGACTGCTCCAGGTAGCTCGCCAGGCGCCCCCACTGGAGCACCTTGGTGAGCACGTTCGAGGCGCCCTCCACCGCGATGTGGGCGCCGCCGAGCTGGGCGACGGAGTCATCGCCGTACTCCGCCAGCACCCGGTCGTAGAGCGCCTCCGCGCGCGCGCTGCCGAGGTCGCCGGCCGCCCCGGTCCCGGCGGCGCCCTCCTCGGGCGGCAGGAACTCGTCGAGCAGCAGCCGGCGCAGCGACTTGGGGCTGCGCGAGTACCGCGCGAACAGGGCGCCCTTCACGACCTCGGGGAGCCCCGTGAGCGCGAAGACGGGCCCGGTCGCGTCCGTGACGTAGGGGGCCACGCGCGCGATCTCGCCAGAATGCAGTCCTTCCGGCATCAATTCGCTGGTCTTTCGGGGGAGTCGGACGCGCGCACGAATGGCATCCTAGAGCCGTGCTCCGCCGTTGCCCCCTCGGTGCCCTGCTCGCGGCGGTCGTCATCGCGCTCGCGGGCTGGGTCGTCGCGCCGCGGTCCGGCGAGCCCGCGCTCATCCCCGCGCCCCCTCCGGCGACCTGCCGGTCCGCGCCGCCGACGCCGGCCGGCTGGGCCGACTACGCCGCCGACCCGGCGGCGAGGGACCTGACGCCGTTCCAGGACTACCGCGAGGCGCTCGGCCTGGGCCCGGGCACGCGGGGCGACGGCGTGACGATCGCGGATGTCGAGTACGAGTGGCGACCGGGCCACGTGGAGCTCGCGGCGCGCGGCCTGCTCGAGGCGCCACCCAACAGCCTGCGCGAGTCGTTCCGCGCCGCCGACCACGGCACCGCCGTGCTCGGCCTGCTGGGGGGCACGCCCGACGGGAGGGGCGTCACCGGGCTGGTCGCCGGCGCCGAGCTCCGGCCCGTCTCGCCCTTCGCCACCGGGACGTACTCGCCGGCCACGGCGATCGCGTCCGCCGCCGCCGGGCTCGGGCCGGGCGACGTGCTGCTGATCGAGCTCCAGTCCCAGCCGGACGAGGCGAGCCCCTACCTGCCGATCGAGGCGATCGACAGCGCCCGCGACCCCGTGCGCACCGCGATCCAGGACGCCGTCCGGCGCGGCATCGTCGTGGTCGAGCCCGCCGGGAACGGCAACGTGAACCTCGACACCGCGTCCAGGTACCCATGGTTGCAGGGGCCGGATGCGGCGGGGCACAGCGGGGCGATCATCGTCGGCGCCGGGGGCTCCCCCACCGACGATCGTGGCCCGAGCGACCTGGAGTGGACGTCGGGCTCCAACTACGGGAGCCGCGTCGACGTGCAGGGCGTGGGCGTCGCGGTGGTGACCTCCGGATACGGGAGCGGCGAGGGCGAGCGCCTCGGCGGGCGCGGCGACACCGCCTACACCGCGTGCTTCGACGGCACGTCGAGCGCGA
>DASSBX010000304.1:0-2167 GCA_035698305.1 Miltoncostaeaceae bacterium
CTGGGGCCGAACGGCATCGGCAAGTCGACGCTGCTGCGGGTGATGGCGGGGGATCTCGCGCCGGATGGGGGCGCCGTGCGCCGGGCGCCGCCGGCGCTGCGGGTGGGGCGCCTCGACCAGCGCGGCCGGCCGCCGGCGGACGAGACGGTGGGCGAGCACCTGGCGCGCCGCACGGGCGTGGCGGGGGCGGAGCGGCGCCTGGACGACCTGACCGCCCGGCTCGCGGACGACGTGACCCTGGCGGGGGAGCACGCGGAGGCGCTGGAGGCGTTCCTGGCGCTCGGGGGCGACGACCTCGCCGCCCGCGCCGGCGCGGCGATGGCGGAGGTGGGGTTGGCCTCCGACCGCCTCGACGTCCCGATGCGGGCGCTGTCCGGCGGGCAGGCGGCCCGCGTGGGCCTGGCGGTGCTGCTGCTCGCGCGCCTCGACCTGCTGCTGCTGGACGAGCCCACGAACGACCTGGACCTGCCGGGGCTGGCGCTGCTGGAGCGGATCGTCGATCGCCACCCGGGGGCGATCGTGACGGTCTCCCACGACCGGGCGTTCCTGGACCGCTGCGCCCACCGGATCGTCGAGATCACCGAGCCCGACCACGGCGCCGTGGAGTACGCGGGCGGCTGGAGCGAGTACGTGCGGCAGCGCGACGTGGCCCGCGACCAGGCGTACGCCCGCCACGGCCGCTACGTCGCCGAGCGCGACGTCCTGACCGACCGCGCGCGGCGCCAGCGCCAGTGGTCGGAGGAGGGCGTCCGGAACGCGCGGCGCAGGGCGCGCGACAACGACCGGATCGGCCGCGCCATGAAGGTCGAGCGCTCCGAGCAGCAGGCGGCGAAGGTGCGGGCGACCGAGCGGGCGATCGAGCGGCTCGAGGTCGTCGAGAAGCCCTGGGAGGGGTGGCGCCTCACGTTGCGCATCGCGGGCGGCGGGGGCGGGGAGGCCGTCGCCGACCTGGAGGGGGCCGTCGTCGCCCGCGGGACGTTCCGGCTCGGGCCGGTGGACCTGCACGTGCGACGCGGCGACCGGATCGCGGTGACGGGGCCGAACGGCGGCGGCAAGAGCACGCTGCTCGCCGCCCTGCTCGGTCGCCTTCCCCTCGTCGCGGGGTCGCGGCGCCTCGGCCCGTCCGTCGTGACCGGCGAGATCGGCCAGGAGCGGACGGCGATGCTCGCCGCGCCCCGCCTGATCGACGCCTTCACCGACCAGGGCGGGCTGCGGCCCCAGGACGCCCGCTCGCTGCTCGCCAAGTTCGGCCTCGACGCCGACCGCGTCGCGCGCCCCGCGGCCGACCTGTCGCCGGGGGAGCGCACCCGCGCCCTGATGGCCCTCCTGGCGGCCCGCGAGCCGAGCCTCCTGGTGCTCGACGAGCCCACCAACCACCTGGACCTCCCCGCGATCGAGCAACTCGAGGAGGCCCTCGGCGACTACGCCGGCACCCTCCTGCTGGTCACCCACGACCGCCGGATGCTCGAGAACGTCGTCACCACGCGTCGGCTGCGGGTGGAGGACGGCGTCGTGACGGACGACCGTTGAGCACCTTCGTCCTGGTCCCCGGCGCCCAGGCGACCGGCCGCCACTGGGTCCACGTGGTCGCCGCGCTGCGCGACATGGGCCACGAGGCCGTCGCCCCCGACCTTCCGGCCGGGCCGGGCGCCGACCTGGACGCGTGCGCGGCGGCCGTCGCGGCCGCGGCCGAGGGCCGCCCGGACGTGGTCGTCGCGGGGCACTCCCTCGGGTGCTTCACGGCCTCGCTCGCCGCGGAGCGGATCGGCGCGCGTCTGCTGGTGCTCGTGTGTCCCATGATCCCGGCGCCGGGCGAGTCGGCGGCCGTCTGGTGGGATGCGACCGGGTGGGAGGCGGCGCGCCACGACGCCGGGCTGCCGCCCGACCCCGACGACGACCGCGACTTCTTCCACGACGTCAGCGCCGAGCGCGTCGCGGAGGTCCGCCGCGACGGCGAGCATCCGGGGCCGTCCGGCATGTGGGAGGACCCGTGGCCGCTGCACGCCTGGCCGGACGTTGCGACGCGCGTGCTGCTCTGCCGCGACGACCGGTTCCTCCCGCCGGCGTTCGTCCGCCGCGTCGCGCGCGAGCGGCTCGGCGTGACCCCCGACGAGATGGACGGGGGCCACCTGCCGGCGATGGCGCGCCCGGAGGAGCTCGCGGCCCG
>DASSBX010000305.1:0-5979 GCA_035698305.1 Miltoncostaeaceae bacterium
TGTCGACCAGCGACAGGTCGACCCCGCCGCGACGGATCAGCGCCCGGGCGATCTCGCGGTTGACGCCGGCGAGCGACGACACGCTCGACAGGGCGCCCTCGATCACCAAGCGCGGCGGCCCGTCGCCTGCCGGGACCGCCCGGCCGGCGCCGCGGCCCTCGAGCTCGGCGAGCCGCGCCAGCGCCATCCGCGCGACCCGCCGGTGGTCGTAGCGGGCGGCGCGCGCGGCGGCGGCCTCGCCTCGGGAGCGGGCCTCGCCGGGGCGCGCGTGCACGTCGCGCATGGCGTCGGCGAGCGCGTCGGGGCGCGGCTCGGCCCAGCGGTGCCCGGCGAAGGCGGGGACCTCGGCGGCGGCCGCGGCCGAGACCTCGACCAGGTCGTGGGCCACCGTCCAGCCGACCGTGTCGTCGACGAACGCCGCGGGCCCCGACCAGCCGGTCGCGATCACTGGGCGGCCCATCGCCATCGCCTCCAGCAGCGGACGGCCCCAGCCCTCGCCGCGGGTGGGCGCCACCACCGCGTCGGCGGCGGCGTAGAGGCGGGCCATGTCCCCGCCGGACAGCAGGTCCTCCACGATCACGAGGTCGGCGATCCCGCCCGGGTCGTGCCCCCGGGCGGCGAGCTCCGTCAGGATCTGCGTCTGGACGCCCGCGGTGTCCAGGCCGAGGCTGGTGGACCAGACCTTCAGCACCAGCGTCACGTCGTCGGCGTCGGTGAACGCCCGGCACCAGGCGTCGATGAGCACGTCCCAGCCCTTTCGCAGCGTCCAGTCGAACGCGGCGAGGAACACGGTGCCGTGGGCCTCCTGCAGGTGCAGGGGCTCGGCGCCGCGGTCGATGCGGTCGAGCTCGAACGGCTCGGGGATCACCGCGATCCGGTCCGGGTCGACGCCGGCGGCGGCGAAGGCGGCCCGGTTGTGCTCGGTGGGCACCCACACCTCGTCCATCGCGTTGCAGCGCGCCACCCAGTCGGCCGGGATGCGGTCGGTCTCGAACATCGTGCGGCCCACCCGCACCCGCCCCGGCGCGTAGGGGTCGAACAGGCGGCCGAAGGTGTGCTGGACGGAGGCGTCCACCACCGGCAGCCCGACCTCGGTCAGCTCCACCAGGCGGCGGCGCTCGGCGTGCGTCACCGCCACCCTCTGGTTCCACATGTGGGGCTCCAGGCGCACCGCCGCGCCCTCCTCCACCAGCCCGCGCAGGAACGCCCGGCCGCCCGCGGCGTAGCCGGAGGGGTCCGTCACGGGGCCGCGCCACACCAAGTTCACCGGGCCACCGCCACGCGCCGCTCCAGCAGCGCCCGCGCCCGCGCGTCCAGCGCCCGCGCCGTCGCCTGCAGCGAGAAGCGCTCCTCGACCACGGCGCGGCCGCGCAGGCCGCGCGCCGCCGCGGCGCCCGGGTCGTCGGCCACCGCGCGCATGCCGGCCCGCAGCGACGCGACCGAGGGCTCCGCCAGGAGCAGCCCCCGGTAGAGGCCGTTGTCGGCGAGGAGGGCCGGCGGGGCCTCCACCATCCGCTCCACCGCCACCGGGAACGCCGTCTCCGGGAGCATCAGCTCCTCGTGGCCGCCCCAGGCGGTCGCGACGACCGGTACGCCGCAGGCGGCGGCCTCCAGCACCGGCATCCCGGCCCCCTCGCCGCGGGTGGGCAGCACGAACGCGTCGGCCGACGCGTAGAGGTCCGCCATCGCCGCGTGCGGCACCGGGTCGAGCACCAACTCGATGTCGGCGACCTCATCGGGGCCCGCGCCGAGCGCCGCCAGGTGCGCCACGGCCTGCTCCTCCACGCCGCCCTCCCCCGCGGCGCCGGCGCCGCGGTAGGTCACGACCAGCAGCCGCACGGGGTCGTCCGCCGCGAACTCCTCGGCCCACGCCCGCAGCAGCACGTCCCAGCCCTTGCGCCACGTCCACTCGAACACCGACAGGAAGGTGACCGGCGCGCCCGGCGGGCGGCCACCCGCGCGCCCCGGGCGCAGGCGGTCGGTGTCGACCGGGTACGGCACCACGTGGATCCGCTCCGGGTCGACGCCGGCGTCCGCGAAGGTGCGGGCGTTGAAGCGGCTGGGCACCCAGACCTCGCGCACCCGGTTGCACGGCTCCACCCACGAGGCCGGGATGCCCTCCGTCTCGAAGCAGGTTGCGCCCACCACGGGCAGGCCCAGCTCGGCGGTCGCCCGCTCCCAGAACGGGATGCCGCTCGGCATCACCGGGAGTCCGTGGATCACCGCGAGGCCCGGCGCGAAGTCCTGCGCGGTCAGCGGCAGGTCGGGCGGCGCCATGCAGTCGCCGGCAGCGTCGGTCACCAGCGCCAGCACCGGCAGGCCGACGCGGTGGGCCGCCTGGACGACGCCCCGCCCGGCCGCGGCATAGCCGCTGCGCCCGAGCAGCGCGCCCAGCCAGCCGATGCCCTCGCGGCGGGGCGGCCCCGGCGCGGCGGGCACCGCCGCGCCGCGGAACCCCTGGGCCGCCGGGACGCCGACCCGGTGGCGGTTGAGGGCGGTCAGGATCGCCTCGTCGCACCCGTCGGCGGCGCCCGGGGCGAGGGGGGTGCCGTGCGGCTCGCGCGCCAGGGGGCGGCGGCCGGCGGCGGCGAGCGCACGGACGGCGTCGCGGCCCGCGGCCGCCTCGGGGGTCCCGTCGAACAGCGGGCCCTCCCAGGTGCAGTCGGCCCAGCCCGCGTCGGCCACACCGTCGGCCGCCAGCAGCTCCTCCCGGTCGGGGGGCGTCTCGTGCCAGCGGCGGCGGAAGGCCTGCTCGTCGGCCGCGTCGGGGGCGGGGTCGTCGCCGTGCAGCACCACGACGGAGTCGGCCCGCACCACGTTCCCGCGCCCGGAGTCCCACAGGCGCATGCAGAGGTCGAGCCCCGCGACGGCGGGACCGAACGTCAGGTCGAGGCCGCCGGCGGCGAGCAGCGCGTCCCGGGCGACGGCCACGACCGCCGGCGACACCAGGCGCAGGCTGCGCGTCCGCGCCGCCGGGTGGTCGCCGGGGACCCCGCGGTGCAGGTCGGCGACCCGGCCGCGGCCCACCATCCCCATCCCCGCGCTGCGCACCCGCCCGTCGGGCGACAGCAGCAGCGGCCCCGCCGCGCCCGCGCCCGGGGCGGCGGCCGCGAGCACCAGGGGCTCGAGCCAGCCGGGGCGCACCTGCGCCCGGGGGTCGAGCCACACCACCACCGGGGACCGCGCGGCGCGGGCGCCCTGGTTGCGGGCGGCCACCGGGCCGGCGTCGACCGGGTTGCGCAGCACGGTGGCGCCGTCGGCCCACGCCTCGAGCAGCGCCGGGGTGCGCGCGTCGCGCGAGCCGTTGTCGACCAGCACCACCTCAACGTCGTCCAGGCCGGCGGCCTCCAGGGCCCGCAGGCACCGCCCCAGGTGGCCCGGCTGCTCGTGGAACGTGATGACGACCGAGGCGCGCGGCATGTGCGCGCGTCATCGGCCGGAGGGGCGGCGACCTGAGAAATGCGGCGGGGCCCCGAGGGGCCCCGCCGGCACAGCACGGACTGCGGATCGACTAGCGGAGGAGCGAAAGGACGCTCTGCGGGCTCTGGTTGGCCTGCGCGAGCATCGCCATGCCCGACTGCTGGAGGATCTGGTGCTTGGTGAAGTCGATCATCTCCGACGCCATGTCGGCGTCGCGGATCCGGGACTCGGCGGCCTGGAGGTTCTCCGAGGTCATGCCGAGGCGGTTGATGGTGTGCTCCAGGCGGTTCTGGATGGCGCCCAGGTTCGCCCGGCTCGTGGTGACGGTGCTGATCGCGGCGTCCAGGGAGGCGATGGCGGCGGTCGCCGAGGCGGCCGTCGACACGGCGATGCCCGAGATGCCGAGGTCGGAGGTGGACACGGTGCCGATGGTGAACGCGATGCTCTGGCTGGCGTTCGCCCCGACCTGCAGCGTCACGGCGGACGCGGCGGTGGCGACGGAGCCGGCGAGGATCTTCAGACCGTTGAACTCGGTGTCCGTGCCGGTCTTGCCGATCTCGGTGAGGATCTGCTGGACCTCGGTGTCGAGGTTCGTGCGCTGGGCGTCGGTCAGCGTGCCGTTCGAGGCCTGGACGGCCAGGTCACGGACGCGCTGCAGCATGTCGCCCACGTTCCCCAGGGCGCCATCGGCGACCTGGACCATCGAGACGCCGTCCTGCGCGTTGCGCGAGGCGACGTTCATGCCGCGGATCTGGGAGCGCATGCCCTCAGAGACGGCGAGGCCGGCGGCATCGTCGGCGGCGCGGTTGATCCGGAGACCGGACGACAGCCGCTCCATCGACTTGTTCAGCTGCGTGCCGGTGTTGCTGAGGAGGCGGTGAGCGTTCTGCGCCTCGACGTTGTTGTAGACACTCAGACCCATGATTCCTCCTTGAATCCAGGTCGACTGGACGGAACACCGCGCCCGGTCCGCATCCGTGCGGAGTCTGGTGCGATGTCGCGTGGGACCGTCCTGGTCCTACGCGCTCGGCATCCTCATCGGCGCTCCCGAGGGCCCGCTTGAGCCCCGGGTAGAGAAACGTCCGGTCTGCGGCCCGCTACCGGCCGTCGTCGGCGTCGCCCATCATCCCGAGAGCCTGGTCGAGCGCCTCCTTGCTCGACTCCGCCGCCTCCAGGTTCTGGGCCTGGATCTCGAGGAAGACCTCCTTGCGGAAGACCGGGACGTCGCGCGGCGCCTGGATCCCCAGGCGGACCTTCTCGCCGAGCACCGACAGCACCGACACCTCGATGGTGTCGCCGATCATGATGCTCTGGTTGGCCTTGCGGGTGAGCACCAGCATCCAGGAGGCCTCCTTGCGCCGTTACGCGGATCGAATGGGAGCACTTCCGCGTTGGCGCTAGTATGTCCGGTCGGGCTGTTGCATGCCATGAACCGCCGGGGAGGTCGGATGCTGTACGGACGTCGCTTGGACCAGTCGCTCCAGCACGTGGATGGATCGCGGTACGCGCTGGTCCACGCCGTCGCGAAGCGGGCCCGCCAGATCACGCTGTGGCTCACCGCCGACCCGGCGGAGTTGCGCGCCGAGGCCGCGCCGCCGCCCGCGCCCGGCGAGCTGACATCGCGCGACCCCGTCGCGCTCGCCGAGGCCGAGATCCTGGACGGCGAGGTGAAGGTCCGCTGGGACCCCGAGGGCACCGCCGACGAGGCCGCCCTGATCGAGCTGGACGACCTGGAGACCGACCCGCTGTTGATCGAGACCCTCGGCGACGACGACGACGCCGCGGGCGACGGCGACGACGACGGCGCCAACCTCACGCCCGCGCTGGCGCAGGTGCTGGAGGGCGAGACGACCGACGCGGAGGCCGCCTCCGCGGACGACGAGGAGGACGAGACCGAGCCCGAGCCCGAGGAGGACGCCGACGCGTCCGCCACGCTGGTCGTCGCCGCCGACGACGAGGTCGAGGAGATCTCCCTCGAGGACGTCGAGGAGCCCGACGAGGGCGACGACGAGGACGAGGCGGTCTAGCGAGCGGCCTCTCGCGGGGGATCCTCCCGGACATCGGCCCGGCGGGGATCCACGTTCGACCCTCACGGATGAGGCGGCGAGGAGGTGTCGAGCGGTGACGCCGATCGGGTGTTGCGGCGCGAGGGGGTAAGGAGGCTTCCGTGGGCCCGCCGGATCCGCCGGCGGCGCCCCGCACGCCCCACCCCACGCCACACGGAGACGCCGATGAGCCAGCAGGCCTACGACCCCCTCGACACCGTCCGCTGGATGCTGGACGAAGCCCGTCGTGAGCTCCAGCACGACACCTACGTCACGGACGAGGGCAAGGCCAGGAAGAAGACGAAGGCGATGCGGAACGACGACCGCGTGCGCTTCGACACCCTCTGCACCGTCCTCTGGAACGTCAACGGCCGGGCGGAGCCCCTCGAGGTCGTCGCCGAGCGGGCCCTGACCACCTCCTCCTGAGCGCCTAGGAGCCTGTCGGGAAACAAAGGTCGTGCGGCCCGCCGAGCGAAAACCAAGCGATTCGGTGGCTCGCGGCCCATGCCGATGC
>DASSBX010000306.1:0-4789 GCA_035698305.1 Miltoncostaeaceae bacterium
CCCGGCCATGGTGGCCGACCGCCGGTGCGACATCGTGATGACCAACGGCTCCCTCGGGGTGCTGCTGGACGGCGTCGCGCCGGAGCTGCTGCAGCCGCCCGCCAACGCGATGCGGATCGCCCTGCACCCGCGCGGGATGGCGCCGCGGATCCTGAACCTGGCGGAGCTGAGCGGCCACCTGCTCCACGCGCTGCGCCGTCGCGCCGAGGCGGAGGGCGACGCCGAGCTGCAGGCCCTCCACGACGAGCTGGCCGCCTTCCCCGGGGTCGACACGACCACCCCGGCGGGCGGCGCGACCGCCGGGGTGGTGGTGCCGCTGCGGCTCCGGGCCCCCGCCGGCGGGGAGCTGACGTTCCTGTCCACCACGTCCCGGTTCGGCACCGCCCTGGACGTCACGCTCGCCGGCCTGTGGGTCGAGGCCTTCTACCCCGCCGACGACGCGACGGCGGAGGCGCTGCGGGCGGCGGGCTAGGCGGGGGCGTGCCCCTCGTCGAGGCGGCCCCCGGCGATGATGCGGCGCAGGAACTGCCGGGTCTCGGGGCGCTCCGGGGCGGTGAAGATGCGCCCCGGATCGCCGCGCTCCACCACGACGCCCTCGTGGAGGAAGCAGACCTCGTCGGCGACGTCGCGGGCGAAGCCCATCTCGTGGGTGGCGATCACCATCGTCATCCCGTCGTCCTTGAGCCGCCGCACCAGGCCCAGCACCTCCCCAACCAGCTCGGGGTCGAGGGCGCTCGTGACCTCGTCGAGCAGCAGTGCCCGCGGGCGGGTGGCCAGGGCGCGGGCGATCGCGACGCGCTGCTGCTGACCGCCGGACAGGTTGTCCGGATAGTCGCCCTCCCGCCCGGCCAGGCCGACGTCGGCCAGCAGGCCGCGGGCGTGGTCCTCGGCCTCCCGCCGCGACGCGCCGTGCGCCCGCATGGGGGCGAGGCACACGTTCTGGAGCACGCTCATGTGCGGGAACAGGTTGAACGCCTGGAACACCAGGCCCAGCCTGCGGCGCACCCGCACCGGCGGGACGGACGGGTCGGTGATGACCTCCCCGTCGAGGAGGATGTCGCCGTCGTCGATCTCCTCCAGCAGGTCGATGCAGCGCAGCAGCGTCGACTTGCCCGAGCCGGACGCGCCGATCAACGCGATCGCCTGGTGCTCGCGCACCGCCATGTCGATGCCGCGCAGCACCTCGCGGTCGCCGTAGCGCTTCGTGACCCCGCGGATCTCCAGGACGGGAGCGGCCCCGGTCACACCGTCATCACCTGGCCGGTGCGCCGGCGCGCGCGGGCCTGCTGGCGGTCGAGGATCCGCGCGAGCGGCACCGTCACCGCGATGTACAGGAGCGCCGCCGCCACCAGCGGCGTGTAGTTGAAGTCGCGGGACGCGTCGATCTGGGCCTGGCGGAACGCCTCCACCACGCCGAGGACGGCGACCAGGGCCACGTCCTTCTGGAGGGAGATGAAGTCGTTGAGCAGCGGCGGCAGCACCCGCCGCACCGCCTGCGGCACCAGCACGTGCCGCATCCCCTGCATCCCGGTGAGGCCCACCGCCAGGGCGGCGGCCCGCTGGCTCGGATGGACGGAGTCGAGGCCGGCCCGGTACACCTCGGCGACATACGCCGTGTAGCAGAGGGTCAGCGCGATCGCGCCCAGGTAGACCGGATCCTCGGTGAGCCAGTCCGGGGCGATGCCCAGCGCCGGGACGCCGAAGCCGATGAGGTAGATCACCAGGATCACCGGCACGCCGCGCATCACGTCCGTGAACACCACCGCCAGCATTCGCAGCGGGAACAGGGCGGGCGCGGCGGTGATGCGGACGATGGCGACGGCGAGCCCGAGCACCAGCACGATCGCCTCGACGGTCACGAACAGCCGCACGTCCAGCCAGAACGCGCGGAGGATCCCGGGGAAGCTCGCGGTGAACTGATCCCACGAGAAGAAGGTGCGCTGCACCTCGTCCCAGCCGGGGCTGGCGACGATGAGCGCCGCCAGGCCGCCGAGCACGACGACGCTCGAGACGGCGGCGACCACCGCCCCACGGCGGGCGTGCCGGCGCCGGGCCGCCTCGCGGGCGACCCGGCGCTCGGCCGGCGTGCTCAGGGGCTCCGCCGTGGCCCGGCCCTAGGAGAGCTCGGGCGCCTCGGCCCCGATCCACTCGTCGGTGATGCGCTGCAGCTCGCCCGAGTCGCGGAGCGCGTCGATCGCCTGGGTGACGCACTCCGTCAGCGGGGAGTCCTTCTGGAGCACGGCGCCCCAGTCGTCGCCGCCCGGGGCGGCGAACTGGCCGACGAGCTTGGAGCCCTCCACCTCGGCGTCACGCAGGTAGATGGTGGTCGGCAGGTCGGTGACGATGGCGTCCACCTGGCCGTTCTTCAGCGCGCGGACCACGTCGGTGGACGTGTCGTACACCCGCGGCTGCTTGCTCGGCGCGATCACCTCGTTGACGGCGTCGAGGCTGGTGGTGCCCACCTGCACGCCGATCTGGGCGTCCTTCAGCTCGGCGAGCGTGGTGGCCGACGCGAAGCTCGAGTCTCCGGCCACCAGGACGCCCTGCGGGGTCGTGTAGTACGGCGACGAGAAGTCGGCGCCCTTCTGGCGCTGCGCGTTGATCGACACCTGGTTGACGTCGAAGTCGTACTTCTTCGGGCCGGGCGCGAACGTCGAGTTGAACGGGACGCGCACCCACTTCACCTCGTCCTGCGCGAAGCCGAGCTGGTCGGCGATCGCGTACGCCACCGCGCTCTCGAAGCCCTTCCCGTTGGCGGGGTCGTCGTCGATCACGTACGGCGGGAAGGCGGGCGAGTCGGTCGCGACCGTGAGGGTCCCGGCCGCCTTCGTCTGGAGGGTGTCCTTCGTGCAGACCGCGGCGGAGGTCTGGGCGTCGGTGGCGCCGGCGGAGGCGTCGTCGTCATCGTCGCCGCATGCGGCCAGCAGCAGGCCCGCGGCGAGCGCGAGCGCGGCGAGGAGGGACAGGAGGCGGAGTCGTCGCATGCGGGGTCCTTCTGGGCGTAGGGGTCCGGAGGGCCGCGAGCGTACCCGTCACGCCGCGTCGCTGTCACCGCCGGCGTCCGGCGGCGAGAGCGTCCACACGGCGGCGGGGACGCTGCGGCCGCGCACGTCCATGGCGCCGACGGGGGCCAGGTCGGGCGCCCGGCGGGTCAGCGCCGCCCGCGTCGCGTCGGCGATCAGCACCGCGTGGGGGGTGTCCTTGGTCAGCGCCTGGAGGCGCGCCGCGGTGTTGGTGGTGTCGCCCACGGTGGCGTACTCGAGGCGGCGGTCCGGCCCGACGTTGCCGGACATGACGAAGCCGCTGCAGATCCCGATGCCCATCGCGAAGGGGTCGCCCAGGCCGCGGTCGCGCACCCACCCGTTCACCGCCGGCAGGCGCGCGCCCAGGATCTCGCGGGCGGCGGCGAGGGCCCGGTCGGCGTGGTCCGGCTGCTCCAGGGGGGCGCCGAAGACCGCCATGATCCCGTCGCCCTGGAAGCTCACGAGCGTGCCGCCATTGTCGAGCACCGCGTCGCCCATCTCCGTGAGGTACCGGTTGAGCAGGTCGATCACGAGCTCCGGCGGCAGACCCTCGGCCCGCGCCGTGAAGCCCCGCAGGTCGCAGAACAGAACGGTGGCGTAGAGGCGCCGGCCGCCCAGCCGCGCGCCGTCCCCCGCCTGGGCCATCACGTCGCCCACCACCGACTCGGGCACGAAGCGGGCGAACTCGGTGCGCAGCCGGGCGCGTTCGCGCTCCACCGTCGCGTAGTTGATCCCCAGCACGCCGAGCGCCGCGACCACCAGCGCCAGCGCCGGCACCACCACGGGGATGACGGTCCCGGCCAGGAACAGCCCGTACGCCCCGAGCAGGAGCGCGGCGAGCAGGAGCGCCGACGGCAGCACGCTCAGCAGCGCCGACCGCCGCAGCCCCGCGGCGGCGGCGAGCGCCGCCAGCCCCACGATGAGCAGGGCGTCGACCCACCCGGGCGGGTCGCGCAGCGGCACGCCGTCCATCACGGTCTGGATGGCGTTCGCGTTGATCTCCGGCCCCGACATCGGCCCGTCGCCCACCGACGTGGGGTGCAGGTCGTTCAGGCGCGGCGCCGTCGCGCCGACCACCACCACCTTCCCGCGGATCGCCGACGCCGGGACCTTCCCGTCGAGGACGTCGACGAACGAGTGGGTGGCGACCGTGCCCGGCGGGCCGGCGTAGTCGATCCAGGCGCCGCCGTCGCCGAAGCCGTCCGGGCCGACGGGCTCGCCGGTGGCGCGCTCGGCGGCGACCACCGCGAAGCTGCGCAGGCCGTCGGTGGCGTACGGCAGCCGCCGCCACGTGGCGGTCGGCCCCACGTCGAAGCTCGCGTTGCCCACCGACGCCTCCGCCCGCTCCAGGCGCGCGTCGTCGAACAGGACGTCGGGGCTGCCGTCCTCGAACACGCCGGAGGTGCCGAGCACGACGCGCCCCGCCGCGGTGATCGCGTCCTGCAGCGCGACATCCTCGTCCTGGGCCGCTGCCGCCGCCGCCGGGGAGTCGTCGAACGGCGTGGTGGGTTCGGAGAACTGGACGTCGTAGGCGATCACGCGGGCCCCGTCGCGGGCGAGCCGCCGGATGACCTGCGCGTGGTACGAGCGCGGGAACGGCAGCTGGCCGAGCTCCGCCGTGCTGGGATCGTCGATCCCGACCACCGCCACGTCCGGCGGCGTCCCCCGCTCCCCGCGCAGGTCGAAGCGCCAGTCGACCGTCGCGTCCTCGGCGCGGTCGAGGGGCCCCGCCCAGTACAGGGCCAGCCCGAGGGCGGCGGCGATCG
>DASSBX010000307.1:0-3734 GCA_035698305.1 Miltoncostaeaceae bacterium
ACGCGTCGGCACATTAATGACGGGTGGCGCGGGCGGTTCGGTAACCGGCTCGGGCGGCACCGGGAGGGTCTTGACCGGTTTCTGGCGTGGGGGCGCGGATTCGACTACCTCGACGGTGGGCGATGCTTCCGCCCCGCGCGTCTCCTGCAATGCTGCGCCGAACTGGCGCAGCCGCCTCTCCAGCCCGGCTGCGGCCGCGATCAGCGCGGCGATGACACCCCAGATGGCCCGGCACAGGGCGCGCACGTCATCGGCAAAGGTCTGTAGATCGCTCCCGGCTAGGAGGAAGATGGCCAGCACGCCCATGGCGAAAAGCGCCAGCCCCGCGCCGAACTGGCCCAGAAACCGCAGGGCCAGATTGGCTACCGAGGAGCCGAGTGCGCCGCCCGCCAGTGTCCCGATCGGTCGTGCCCCGAGCTGAAGCAGTCCCGCGACGGCAATGGCGAAGGCGAATCCACCCAGGTAGTGGCGCGCCTCCAGCACCCGTCCGGGTTGCCCCCCGAACGCCCGCAGCGCGGCGAGCCCGAGCAGCACCGGGACGAGGAACACCGCGTTGCCCAAGGAGCGGTCGAGGAAATGACCCCACCATGACACGAGCCGCCCTTCGTCCCCGCCCCGGCCGATCACGTAGGCGCTGAGCAACGCCATCAGGACGAGCAGAATGCCGAGCAACTCCCGCCGAAACCGCGGCGTCCCCGCGAATTCGGGGAGCGAGGCCTGTGCCGAGGCCCGCCAACCCGCCACGCGCTGCCCCAGCGACACGCGGGGCGTGCGCGTGGCGCGGTTCGAGGGTGTTGCCATCGCGCGCGTTCTGGTAGTCGTCGCCATACCCGGTGCGTGCCTCTGGGAGACGCCAGCGGATCGGTCGCGCCATCGGCGACCGATCAAGGTGTCCGTTCACTCTGTACGATTATACACACCTCCCTGTGCGGGCCGCTCTTGCAGAATAAGAACATATGTTCTATTATCGGAGCGGGATGTCCCCGCGCCCTTGGCGATCCGACCCACGGAGGAGGGACCGTGTCCATCGCCTGTCTCGTCGTTCCCCATTTCGCCCTGCGCGTGGCGCTTTTGGAGCGCCCGGAACTGGATGGTGCGCCGTTGGTCTTGGGTCCCGCCCAGGGTGGCCGCCCCATCGTCCTCGACGCCACCCCGGAAGCCGCCGGGCACGGCGTGCGCCCCGGACTCGGGCTACGCGAGGCTGTCGCGCTCTGCCCGGAGGCGATCGTCCTCACCCCGCATCCAGTTCGCGAAAACGCGGCCGCCGAGCGCATCGTCGCGGGCCTGGAAGGACTCAGCCCGGCGGTCGAGATCGACCCGGCACAGCCGGGATACTACGCCATCGACCTGACCGGGTTGGCGCGCCGGCTCGGCCCTCCGCCGCTCGCCGCTGAACGCTTGCTCGCCACCGTGCCGGCCATTCTGCGCCCACGGGCCGGAGTGGCTGCCAACCCGTTCACCGCGCGGGTCGCCGCCCACCGCGCCGCACCCGGAACGGTTCAGGTAGTGGCTTCCGGCACGGAGCAGACCTTCCTCGCCCCGGCTCCGGTCTCTTTGCTCCCACTCCCCCCGGATAAGCAGCGCCGCCTGGAGCGGCTGGGGTTGCGCACCCTGGGCGATCTCGCCGCCCTCCCCCCGGCAGCGGTGCAGGCCCGTTTCGGGGCGGAAGGGAGGCGTGCCTGGGAGTTGGCTCGCGGCAACGACCGCTCAACAGTGCGTCCCCGGCCGCACCCGGAAACCGTCAGCGAATCTCTCACCCTCCCCGCGCCCGCCACCAGCCGGGAAACGCTGCTCATCGCCATCACCCGGCTGGTGCTGCGCGCCTTCGACCACGCCGCGCTCGGCAACCGCCACGTACGCCAGGCCCGCCTGCGCGCCTCCCTGGAAGGAGGCCAGGCCTGGGAGCAGGTCACCACCCTGCGCGAACCGGGCGGCCACAAGCGCCTCATCGAGGCCCTGGGGTACCGCGTGCAGGCCCTGACCCTGCCGGGACCGGTCGAAGCCCTCACCCTGGAGCTCTCCGGGCTTATCGATGCCACCAGCCGCCAGGAACTTCTGCCCGGTTTTCATTCTCGCCGCCCCTGGCAACTGGCCGAAGCCAGCCGCCAGCTCAAGCAGCGGTTCGGCACATCCGGTCTCTATCGCGTCGCGGAGGTTGAGCCATGGTCTCGTCTGCCGGAACGGAGACAAGCCCTGATCGCGTACGAGCCCTGAACCTGCCCCGTCCGGTCCAGGTCACCCTCGCCGCGGACAGCGGTCTCCCCCTCACCCTGCGCGACCGCAAACGCTCCTATCGCATCGCGCGCGTCCAGGACACCTGGCAGGTCGACGACGAATGGTGGCGGGAACCAATCAGCCGCCACTACATCCAGGTCCTCCTCCACGGCGGCGCCCTGCGCACCCTCTTCCACGACCTGTTGGCGGATCGCTGGTTCGAGCAGACGTATTGAGGGTGATAGGGTCATAGGGTGTTGGGGTGATAGGAACGAGGAGTCCCGAGCCGTCTCGTCGCCACGACTCCTCTGCCCCTCAACCCCTTGACTCCTCGTCACTCAATCACCCTAACACCCCATCACCCATCACCCATCACCCATCACCCGCCGACTACGCCGAACTCCATCTCCACACCGCCTTCTCCTTTCTCGACGGCGCCTCGTTGCCGGAGGAACTGGTCGGGCGCGCCGCCGAGCTGGGCTATCAAGCGCTGGCCGTCACCGACCACAACGGGCTGCACGGGGCCATGGAGTTCGCGCGAGCGGCGCGGGCAGCCGAAATCGTCCCCATCACCGGCGCGGAACTGACGCTGAGCGACGACTCCCACCTCACCCTCCTCGCCGAGACCGTCGCCGGCTACTCCAACCTCAGCCGCCTCATCACCGCCGCCTACGCCGGCCCCAATCTCCCCCCAGCGGGTGATACCGCCGCCTTCTCTCCACCCCGCGAGGTCTGGAAACGCGACGAAGAGCGCCAACCTCGCCTCGACCCGGCCTTGCTCGCCGACCACGCCGCAGGGCTGATCCTGCTCACCGGCTGCCGCCGCGGCGCACTCTCTCGGCTGGTCGACGAGGAACGCTGGGTGGATGCCCGCGCACTCCTGGCCCAATACGTCGAGTGGTTCGGCGCGGACAATGTCGCCGTTGAGGTGCAACACAACCACGTCTTCGGCGATACCCGCCGCGTCGCCGCCCTTGCTCGTCTCGCGAACGACACCGGGCTGCGCACCGTCGCCACCGGCAACGTCCACTACCACCGCCGGGAACGCCATCGCCTGCAGGACGTGCTCGTCGCCATTCGCCACCGCACCACGCTAGATGGCTGCCACCACGAGCGATTGCCAAACGCGGAGTTCGCCCTTCGCTCCCCCCAGGAGATGGCCGCTCATTTCGCCGCCTACCCGGAGGCCGTCCGCAACACCCTCGTCCTCGCCGAACGCTGCGCGGCGTTCGACCTCACCCGCGACCTCGCCTACCTCTTCCCCCGCTACCCCACACCCCCGGGCCAGACCCCGGACGATGTCCTCACAGGGATATGTCGCGAGGAGTTGCGCCGCCGCTACAACCCGGACGACTGGCCCCAGGCGGAAGCGCGCCTCGACGAGGAATTGCAGCTCATCGCCAGACACGGTCTCCCCGGGTTCTTTCTCCTCTATCGCGATCTGCTGGAACTGGCACGGGAAGTCTCGATCGAAATTCGCGGTGAGGATGCCTACGCCGCCACCCTCCCGCCGGGGCGCG
>DASSBX010000308.1:0-4509 GCA_035698305.1 Miltoncostaeaceae bacterium
AGAGGAACACCGACTGGAACAGCAGGTCGCCGAGCTCGTCGGCCAGGTGGGGCGCGTCGTCGGCGGCGACGGCGTCGGCCACCTCGAACGCCTCTTCGATGGTGTGCGGCACGATCGTCGCCGCGGTCTGCTCGCGGTCCCATGGGCACTCGCGGCGCAGCCGCAGCCCCACCTCGGCGAGGGCGGCCACCTCGGCGCCGATCGCGCGGGCGCGGAGCGCCTCGCGGTGGGGCAGGGTGTCGGCGCCCGGCAACGCCAGCGCGATGCGGTGGGCCTCGGCGTCGGGCGCGACGATCACGGCGCCGTCGGGCACCGCGTCGAGCGCGGGCAGCGGATCGGGGTCGGCGCCGAGGACCTCGGCCAGCGCGTCGTCGAGCGGGGGCGCCAGCAGCGGCGCCGCGCGGGCGACGGCGTTGACCGCGGACGCCGGTACCGCCTCGGGCGCGCCCGGCCCGAGCGCGACGACCCTGATCATGGGCCCAACACTAGTCCACCGCTCCGACGGGGCCGCCTCGCGGGCGGCGTTACGGCGAGGGGGCGGTGGTGGCCGCGGTCGCGGCGGCGGTGGTGGTCGCCGGCTCGAGGTCGCTCGAGGCGTAGACGGTGCGGTCGGCCCACTCCTTCAGGACCTTCTCGCTCCAGTTGGTGAACTCGGCCTGGCGCTTCTGTGAGAGCTGGCTGGAGATGATCTGCGGCTTGGCCTCGGCGAACGACGTCGTCTTCGCCGGCGTGATGTCCACCATGATGATGTGCCAGCCGAACTGCGTCTTGACCGGCTGGGAGATCTGGCCGTCCTTCAGCGAGAAGGCGACCTTCTCGAACTCGGGGACGAGCTGGCCCTTCTGGATCGGGCCGAGGCTGCCGCCCTGCTGGGCCGAGCCGGTGTCGGTGGAATTCTCCTTCGCCAGCTCGGCGAAGTTCTGGGGGGTGACCTCCGCGCGGATGCGGTCGGCCTCGGCCTTCGTGGCCACCAGGATGTGGCTGGCGGTGCGGCCGGCGGGGACCTTGAACTGCGACGCGTTGTCGTCGTAGTACTTCCGCGCCTCGGCGTCGGTGAAGCGGACGCCGCGGGTGACGTGGTCGAACAGGGCCTGCTGCTGGAGCTGGCTCTTCACGATCTGCCGGGCTTCGGCGTTCGTGATCTTGCGCTCCTTGAGGAAGTCGTCGAACTTCTTCTGGGAGTTCTCGAAGTTGCTCTGCTTGATCCGGTCCAGCTCGTCCGCGATGTCGGACTTGGTGACCGTGCAGGGCTCGCCGCAGTCCTTCGCCTCGAAGTCGACGACCTTCTGCTGCACCAGCGACTGGAGCGCCTGGCGGCGGATGTCGTCGTACCCCTCCTGCCCCTCCTTCGGGAGGGACTGGCCGGAGGCGACCGCCTCGGCGCGGCTCTGCTCGATGGTCTTGTCGAGCTGGGCCTCGGTGATCGGCGCGTCGCCCACCCGCGCGACGACCCCCGCGGGGAGGTTCTCACCGTCGTCGCCGCACCCGGCGGCGACCAGGAGGGCGGACGCGCCCAGGACGGCGATCCCGACGAGGACCGCCGCGCGGAGCGGCGACTTGCGGCTGGTCTTCGTCACGACGCGGGGAATGTAGCACCTGGGTTTCCGCCGGCCGTTAGGCCCGGGCTAAGGCCTCGTGGCGGGACGATGAGGCCGCTCATGCGGCGACCGCCGCCGCCCCGGCCAGGGCGTCCAGGGCCGCCTCGGCCGCGCCCAGGCGCTCCGATGGGATGGTCGGGGCAGGCAGCGACACCAGCCGCTCGCTGCCCGAGTAGCCGGCGCGCGGCTCCTGCTCGCGCAGGGCCCGCAGGCCGGCGCTGGTGAGGCTGACGGGCCCCACCACCACCCGGCCGGAGCGGACGGCGATCTGGCTGGCGCCGGTGGCGCGCAGCTTGACCCGCACGCGCTGCACCGCGAGCAGCGCCTCCACCGGCGGCGGGACGGGGCCGAAGCGGTCCTCGACCTCGTCGCGCAACGCGGCCACGTCCTCCAGCGACGACGCCATCGCGATGCGCCGGTGCAGGTCGATCTTCGCGGCCTCCAGCGGCACGTACTCGCTGGGGATGAACGCGGAGACGGCGATGTCCACCCGGGTCTCCTGCTCGGGCGGCTCCACCCCCTGGCCCTGCATGACCGCGTCGTTGAGCATCTCCAGGTACAGCTCGAACCCGATGGCGGCGACGTGGCCGCTCTGCTCGTCGCCCAGCAGGTTCCCGGCGCCGCGGATCTCCAGGTCGCGCATCGCGATGCGCAGCCCGCTGCCCAGCTCGGTGTAGTCGGCCAGGGCGCGCAGGCGCGACGACGCCTCCCGCGAGAGGGTGGCCGCGTCGGGGTACAGCAGGTATGCGTGGGCGGTCACGTCCGAGCGGCCCACCCGCCCGCGGATCTGGTACAGCTGGCTCAGCCCGAGCTGGTCGGCGCGCTCCACCACCAGCGTGTTCGCCTGGGGGATGTCGAGGCCCGACTCGATGATGCTCGTGGCGACGAGCACGTCGGCCTCGCCGCGCACGAAGGCGAGCATCACCTCCTCCAGCTCGTGCTCCGCCATCTGGCCGTGGGCGGTCAGGATCCGCAGCTCCGGCACCAGGGCGCCGAGCTGGGCGGCCGCCTCGTCGATCGTCTCCACGCGATTGTGGAGGTAGAAGCTCTGCCCGCCTCGCTCGTGCTCGCGGCGCAGCGCCTCGGCCACCATGGCGTCGTCGTGCTCGCCGACGTGGGTGGCGATGGGCCGCCGGCCGGGCGGCGGCGTCTCGATCGTGCTGATGTCGCGCAGGCCGGACAGCGAGATCTGGAGCGTGCGCGGGATCGGCGTCGCGCTCATCGCGAGCACGTCCACCTTCAGGCGCAGCTGGCGCAGGCTCTCCTTCTGCGCCACGCCGAACCGCTGCTCCTCGTCGACGATCACCAGGCCCAGGTCCTTCGGCTGCACGTCCATCGACAGCAGGCGGTGGGTGCCGATCAGGATGTCGAGGCGGCCGTCGCGGAACCGGCCGAGCACGTCCTTCGTCTCCGCCGGGGTGCGGAAGCGGTTGACCATGTCGACGCTCACCGGCAGCTCGCCGTAGCGCTCGCGGAACGTGGCGAGGTGCTGCTGGGCGAGGATGGTGGTGGGCACCAGCATCAGCACCTGCTTGCCGGCTGCGGCCGCCTTGAACGCCGCCCGCATCGCGATCTCGGTCTTGCCGAAGCCGACGTCGCCGCAGATGAGGCGGTCCATGGGACGGGGCCGCTCCATGTCATCGTAGACGGCCTCGATGGCCCGCTGCTGGTCGGGCGTCTCGCGGTGCCGGAACGTCCGCTCCAGCTCGCGCGTGAGCTCGTCCTCCGCCGGGAACGCGAACCCGACGGCCGCGGCGCGCGCCTCGTACAGCGCGATCAGCTCGCCGGCCATCTCGCGGACG
This sequence comes from Miltoncostaeaceae bacterium, assembly GCA_035698305.1. Classification (GTDB taxonomy): domain Bacteria; phylum Actinomycetota; class Thermoleophilia; order Miltoncostaeales; family Miltoncostaeaceae; genus Miltoncostaea. Next base: position 3,401 of record DASSBX010000308.1, read on the forward strand.
GCCGCCCGCGCCCGCGACTTCATCCGGTCCCACGCCTTGCCGCCGAGCTTGCTGAGCGCCGGCGCGGAGCCGTCGGCGCCGACGTAGCGGGTCACCCGGTCGAGCTGGTCGTGCGGCACGTAGAGGCGGTCGCCGTCGGCGAACGCCAGCGCCAGGTAGTCGCGGGTGAGACCGGCGACGGTGCGGGTCTCGAACCCCGTGAGCCGGCCGATGCCGTGGTCCTCGTGGACGACGTGGTCGCCGACCTTCAGGTCCATGAACGACTGGAGCCGGCGGCCCACCACCGGGCCGCGCTGCGGCGACGGCCGCCGGCGCCGCAGGATGCGCTCCTCGGGCACCACGGCGATGCCGAGCTCGCGGGAGATCATGCCGGTGCGCACCGGCGTCACGCTCATGCCGATCGCGCGGGGCTCCGGGATCTGGCCGGGCTCGAGCTCGACGGCGCGCAGGCGCTCCATCCGCGCGAGGGCCCGGGCCAGGTCGCCGCGTCGCCCGAACGTGACCAGCGCGCGCAGGCCGCCGCGGGTCAGGCGCTGCAGCTCGCCCTCCGACTCGGAGGCGGAGCGGGCGGTGAACCGCGGCTCGGCGGCGTCGAACGCGCCGGGCCCGGCGCCGCGGGGCGGCACCACGTCCAGCACCCCCAGCCCGGCGAGCGCCGACTGGACGGCGGCCGGGTCGGCGACCGCGCCCGCCGCCGCCTCGTCCTCCAGGCGCTCGAGCGCCTCGGCGAGGGCGCCGCCGTGCTCGCCCGGTGCCAGGCGCACCACCGACGTGGCGGCCAGGCCCTCCGCGACGAGCGGATCGGCCATCTCCCCGCCGCCCTCCGCGGCGGGCCAGGCCACGAGCCTCGTGATCGGCCGGATGGTGCGCTGCGTGAACGCCGAGAACGCGCGCATGCTCTCGACCTCGTCGCCGAACAGCTCGATGCGGGCCGGCAGCTCGGCGGTGGACGGGTAGACGTCGAGGATGCCGCCGCGGACCGACATGTCCCCCCGCTCCTCCACCTGGGCGACGCGCTCGTAGCCCATCGCGGCGAGCCGGTCGACGAGCGCGTCGAGGGACACCACGTCGCCGACCGCCACCCCGAACGGCTCTGCGGCCTGGTCGGC
>DASSBX010000309.1:0-9618 GCA_035698305.1 Miltoncostaeaceae bacterium
GTGGAGCCCTCGCGGACCGCGGCGATCGGCGGCACGCGGGTGGCCCGGATGGCCGGGACGACGCCCGCCAGCAGCGTCACGAGGGTGCCGGCCAGCAGCGAGATCACGACCGTCGAGGTGGCGAACACGGTGTCGCCCTGGGGCATCTCGAGCCCCATCGCCCCGAACAGGGCGGTCAGGCCGGAGGCCAGGAACCAGCCGAGCGCCAGGCCGGCGAGCGACGCGATCACGCCGATCACGGCGGCCTCGGCGATCACGGAGCGCAGCACCTGGCGCCGGGAGGCGCCGAGGGTCCGCAGCGTCGCCAGCTCGCGCGAGCGCTGGGCGACCGTGATCGACAGCGTGTTGAAGATGACGAACGCGCCGACGAACAGCGCGATGCCGCCGAAGGCCAGCAGGATGCCGCGGATGAAGGTGATCGCCTCGGAGACGACCTGCTTGTCGGCCGTGGCCTGCTCGTCGCCGGTCTGCACCTGCGCGTCCTGCGGCAGCAGGGGCGCGATGCGGGAGGCGAGCTCGGCGTCGGAGACGCCCGGGTCGGCCGCGATCTGGATCAGGTCGAAACCGGTCTTGCCCAGCACCTCCTGGGCGGTCGGGACGTCCCAGACGGCGATGGTGGCGCCGCCCAGCGAGTCGAGGTCGCCGAACCGGGCGATGCCCGAGATCGTGAAGCTCTGGGCGGGGCCCTCGGCGACGATGCGGACGGTGTCGCCCACGTGGAAGTCGTGCGCGGAGGCGGTGCCCCGGTCGATCACCACCTGGTGGGGGCCGGCGGCCCACGCGCCCTCGGAGAGGGTCAGGGGGTTGAAGCGGGGGTGGGACGGGTCGATCCCGAAGCCGAAGCTCGGGTTGCTGCCGCTGATGACGTCCCCGTCCTTGTCGAGCATCTTGGCGGTGTTGCCGGAGCCGGAGAAGTCGACCAGGTTGCCCCCGGCCTCGGCGACGCCGGGCGTCGCCTGGATCTCCGGCAGCAGGGACGCGGGGACGGTGGGCGCGCCGGCGAAGGCGTCGTCCACCACCGGCGTGCCGCGGACCACCAGGTCCGTGTTGGTGTAGGAGGCGCCGAACACGTCGGTGAACGCCCGGTCGATGGTGTCGGTCAGGATCAGGCTGCCCGCGATCATGGCGACGCCCAGGACGATCGCCATCGCGGTCAGCATGGCGCGGGTGCGCCGCTCCATCAGGCTCTTGAGGGACGCCCAGGTCATCGCGCCACCTCCGCGAGGGCGTCGAGCACCTCGGTCGCCGTGGACGGGCCCTGCTGGCGGACGATGCGGCCGTCGGCCAGGAACACGACGCGGTCGGCGATCGTCGCCGCGTGCGCGTCGTGGGTGACCATCACGGTGGTCTGGCCGTCGTCCTCCGACGACCGCCGCAGCAGTTCCAGGATCTCGGCGCCCGAGCGGGAGTCGAGGTTGCCGGTCGGCTCGTCGGCGAAGAGGACGGTCGGCTGGGCGAGCATCGCGCGGGCGATGGCCACCCGCTGCTGCTGGCCGCCCGACATCTGGGACGGCTTGTGGCGGCGGCGGTCCGTCAGGCCGACCGCGTCGAGGATCTCCGCCAGGCGGCGCTTGTCCGGGCGGCCGCCGGCGATCCGGGTGGGCAGGACGATGTTCTCCTCCGCCGTGAGGGTGGGGAGCAGGTTGAAGAACTGGAAGACGAAGCCGATGTGGCGACGACGCAGCTTGGTGAGCGCGTTGTCGCCCATGCGGGTGATCTCGTGGTCGCCGATCCAGACCTCCCCCGCGGTGGGGCGGTCGAGGCCGGCCAGGATGTGCATCAGGGTGCTCTTTCCGGACCCGGAGGGTCCCATCACGGCGACGAGCTCGCCCGGCTCGACGGCCAGGGAGACGTCGTCGAGGGCGGTCACCGCGGTCTCGCCGTCGCCGTAGCGGCGCACGAGGCCGCGGGCCACCACGACGGGGTGGGCCGGCTGCCCGGTGGCATCGGGTGCCTGCGGGGTGAGTGTCTGGGTGGTCATCGCGTTGCTCCTCGGGAGGGGGCGTCTTGGATGGGGCCAGCCTCCCGCCGCGGTGCCCCCGCGCCATCGGGCCGCAGGGCGAACCGCGGGGGTCCGCGGGGATGGTCCTGCGGGGGCGCCGATCGCCCGCCCGGCCCGGCGCCGTCATCCCCGGGGATGACGCGGACCGCCCGCGCGGCCGACGACGCGTCGGCCCCGCCGGGGTACGGTCGCGTCATGCGCCGCATCCTCACCGCCGTCGACCGCTTCTGGCTCGACGGCGTGGTCGTGCTCCTGATGGTCGGCGGGATCTCCGAGATCGTCACCAACGACGACGTCGAGGGCCCCCGTCCCTGGCTGATCGCCTTCGTCTTCCTCTGGACGACCCCACTGCTCTTCCGGCGCCGCCACCCGGTGCTCGCGCCCGCCCTCGTCTTCGTGGCCGTGGGCGTCCAGACGGCGCTCTGGAACCACTCCGTGCCGTACCAGTTCTTCACGTTCGCGGCCGCACTGATCTCGGCCGGCATGCTCGGCATGAACCTGATCACGCGGCGGCAGCGCATCGCCGGGGGCGCGCTGGCCGTCGCGACGGTGGCCACGGTCGTCGCGCTCGACCCCGAGGGGGGCTGGACGGACCTCATCTCGACCGGCGCCGTCATCGGCGTCGCGTGGCTGGTCGGGTACATCCTCCGGTCCAACGCGAACCGCACCGCCGAGCTGCGCGAGCGCGCCGAGCGGCTGGAGCGCGAGCGCGAGGCCAACGCCCGCGCCGCCGTCGCCGAGGAGCGCACCCGCATCGCCCGCGAGATGCACGACGTGGTGGCCCACAGCCTCAGCGTCATGGTCGTCCAGGCGGAGGCGGCGGAGGAGATGATCGGCATCGACCCGGAGCGGGCGCGCAGGCCCCTGTCGGCCGTCCAGGACACGGGACGCGCGGCGCTCACGGAGCTGCGCCGGATGCTCGGGGTGCTGCGCGAGATCGAGGAGGGCCCCGACCTCGCCCCTCAGCCCGGGCTGGCCGGTCTCGACGCCCTGGTGGCGCACGTCCGCGAGGCCGGCCTCCCCGTGGAGCTCCGGGTGGAGGGCGAGCCGCGACCGCTGTCGCCCACCGGCGACCTCCAGGCGTACCGGATCGTCCAGGAGGCGCTCACCAACGCGCTCAAGCACGCGGGCCCCGCCCGGGCCCACGTGCTCGTGCGCTACGAGGCGGCCGACCTGGTCATCGAGGTGACCGACGACGGGCGCGGATACGACCCGGACACCGACGGCGGCGGCCACGGCCTGATCGGCATGCGCGAGCGGGTGGCGGTGTGCGGCGGCGAGATGTCGGCCGGCCGCAGGGCCCAGGGCGGCTTCGAGGTGATGGTCCGCCTGCCCATCGGGGCGGCGGTCGCCCGATGATCCGGGTGCTGATCGCCGACGACCAGGTCCTCGTGCGCGACGGCTTCGGGATGATCCTGGACGCGCAGGAGGACATCGAGGTGGTGGGCACCGCCGGCGACGGCCACGAGGCCGTCGAGCGGGCTCGGTCCCTCCGCCCCGACGTGATCCTGATGGACATCCGCATGCCCGGGCTCGACGGCATCGAGGCCACCCGCCGGTTGTCGGCAGACGGCGACGGCGGCCCGCGCGTCCTGATGCTCACCACCTTCGACCAGAACGCGTACGTCTACGAGGCGATGAAGGCGGGGGCCAGCGGGTTCCTGCTGAAGGACGTCCGGCGCGAGGAGCTGGTCGGCGCCGTGCGCACGGTGGCGGCGGGCGACGCGATGCTGGCGCCGGCCCTCACCCGCCGGCTGATCGAGGACTTCGTGCGCCGGCCCCTGGCGGGAGCGGCGGCGCCCGACGCGCTGGCGGGGCTGACCGAGCGGGAGCTGGAGGTGGTGCGCCTCGTCGCCCGCGGACGGTCGAACGCCGAGATCGCCGCCGAGCTGGTGGTGAGCGAGGCGACCGTCAAGACCCACGTCGCCCGGGTACTCTCCAAGCTCGGCCTGCGCGACCGCATCCAGGTGGTGGTGCTGGCCTACGAGACGGGGTTCGTGCAGCCGGGGGAGGGCGCGTGAGGAGCATCACGGAGGACCGCCGGGCGTTCGTGGACGCGCGGGGCAGGGTCTACCCGTTCCGCGCCGTGGCGGCGAAGCTGGCCGACACGATCGTGCGGACGCTGGTCGTCGTGGGGATCCTCTACGCGATCGCCGGCATCTGGACGGCCTTCCACTAGGTCAACGAGGTCACGGCCGACCGCACGGGGCGCTGGCACAATCCACTCACGATGAGCGGCGTGGATCCGGCGGACTGCACCAACGAGCACGTGCCCCACGGGCGCGGTGACGGGGCGCGCGTGGGCGACGTGATGGTCACCGCGCCGAAGGCGGTGCCCGCCGATGGCACGTTGGGCGATCTGCGGGAGCTCTTCCGCAACCCCCACGTCGTGACCGCCCTGCTCGTCGACGGCGCCGCCTTCGCCGGCGTGGTGGACCGGGCCGCGCTCCCCGCCGACGGCCCCGACGACCGGTCGGTGCGGGCCTTCGGCCGTACCGACGTGCCCACCGTGACCCCCGACGCGCCCCTGGACGACGCCGCTGCGCTGCTGCGGCGGACGGGTCTGCGCCGGCTCGTCGTGCTCGATCGCGACGGCCGCACGCTGCGGGGGCTGCTGTGCCTCACGCGGGACCGCAGCGGCTTCTGCCGCTCGTGACGGCACCCGCCGTGGGTGGGCGCGTCCCCCTGGAGGTGCTCGGCGCGGGCCGGGTGGACGCGGTGGTGGAGCGGGTGGACGAGCTGGTGCAGGAGGGCGTGCGGGGCCTGGCGTGGCGCGTGGAGCTTCGGCTGCCCGACGGCTCGACCGCCCACGGCATCGTGCGCGGCAACGCGCGGATGGCGTTCCTCGACCCGCGGCACCGCCTGGCGTGAGCCGCCGCGGCGGCGCGGATCAGCCGGCCGTGGCCTGCCGGGCGCCGGGGGACTCGACCCGGACCGGCGGGGCGCTCTGCCGGCGGCCGCCCCAGAAGAACGCGATCAGCGCCGGCACCAGGAACAGGAGGTACACGACCACCTGCTCCACGCTGGGGCGCGGGTCCCAGCCGAAGATGCCGGCCAGGAACTTGCCGACCTCGCTGTCCACCGTGAGCCAGTGGTACATCGTGAGGTTGTAGGCGGCGTTGTTGATCGTGTCGAGGTCCCCCGCCGCCTGCAGGAACTGGACGGCGCGCGACAGCAGCCCGGCGGCGAACATGATGATCAGCACGCCGGTCACCCGGAAGAACGCCTTCAGCGGGATCACCCGGCTCCCGTGGTACACGGCGACGCCCAGCGCGACGGCGATCGCGAGCCCCAGCAGCGCGCCGATCAGGACGTCGCCGTCGCTGTCGCCGGTGGTGGTGGAGATCAGGAACAGGGCGGTCTCCAGGCCCTCGCGCGCGACGGCCAGGAAGGCGACGCCCGCGAGCGCCAGCGCCGACTGCCCCATGGCCTGATCGACCTGCCCCTCGAGGTCGCGCTTGAGGGAGCGCGAGTGCCTGCGCATCCAGAAGATCATCCAGGTGAGCAGGCCGGCGGCCGCGATGCAGATGATCGCGAAGGTGCGCAGGCGGGCGACGCCCTCGAGGTTGTCGATCGTCAGGTGGAGGATCCAGCCGATCACGAGGCTGAGCACCAGCGCAGCGCCCGTGCCGAGCCAGATCCAGCGGGCGAGCCGCCCGGTGTCGCGGCGCCGGACGGCCGCGAGCACGATCGCCACGATCAGGGCCGCCTCGAAGCCCTCGCGCAACGTAATGAGAAAGGCCTCACCCACGTTCTTCACCGTACCGAATACGGCGGTGAAGGCAACCCCTTGGATGATGCAATCACCCTGGCGGGGGCATCATCTCCGAGTCGGGGGCGGCTGCCAGGCCGCGGGGAGCGGCCAGCGCCTCCATCAGCATCGCGGTGTCGGCGACGGGGACGCCCGTCAGGTGGGCGTCGCGCCCCTCGAAGTCGCGCACGATCGCGCTGACGGCCTCGCGGTAGGCGGGCGCGTCGCCCGCGGCCAGGGCGGCGAGGGCGGCGGCGGCGCGGGCGAACGGGTCGCCGCCCTCCGCCATCCCGGCGGCCGCCCGGCCGGCGAGCGGGTCGTCGCCGCGCACCAGGGCGGCGACGGCCAGCGCGTAGCAGGAGGTGGGGGAGTCGCACGCCCCGTCCAGCTCCCCGACCACCCAGGCGGCGGCCTCCGCGCCGTCGCCCGCGAGCACCGCCGACTTCAGGTGGGCCACGAGCCGGCCGTAGCTGCGCGGCGGCGCGACCTCCCACGACGCGCGGTACAGGGCGGCCGCCTCGCGCAGCGCCGCGCGAGCCTCGTCGGCGCGTCCCCCGAGCATCGCCCGGAACGCCCTCCCGTCCGCCGCCACGCCGGCGTCCAGGAGGTCGGCGTGCGCGCCCTCCAGCATCAGGTGCCCGTCGGCCTCCGCGCGCGCGACCGGTTGATCTGGTCGATGTGCAGGGCGACGTTGACGGCGTCGGCCTTCACCTCGCCGCCCACGCGGTCGGCGACGTTCCACGCCTCGCGCTGCAGGTACGCCAGCCGGGCCCGGGCATCCGGCAGGTGGCGGCTGCGGTCCGCCTCGGTCACCAGGTACGCCAGGATCTCCCGCGTCTCGTCCTCGCTCCACTTGGGCGGCTTGACCGGCGTCTCCTTGTTGCGGGCGATGAACCACCAGAGCAGCGCGATCAGCGGGAACTTGAGGAGGAAGACGCAGAACAGCACCCAGATCGTCTGCATGCCCTCGTGGCCGCCGAAGACCGGGGTCACGGCCAGCAGGAAGGTGCCGAAGAGGGCGAAGACGATGCACCCCGCCACCAGCATGACCATGTGGCGCGTGCGCACGCGCCCGTCGGCGTCGTAGAGGAAGCGCGCCAGCATCCCGCGATCATCCTCGGACGGAGCCCCTCCGACAAGCCCGGCGGACACGCCGGACCGAGTAGGATCCGCCTTTGTGACCGTGACGCTGCCCGATGGCAACCGGCTCGAGTTGCCCGACGGGGCGACCGGGCACGACGCCGCCGCCGCGATCGGCCCCGGCCTCGCCAAGGCCGCGGTGGCCGTGCGCGTGGGCGACGAGATCCGCGATCTCGCGCTCCCCCTGGCGGACGGCGACGAGATCCAGATCGTCACCCCGAAGAGCGGTGCGGACTACCTCTACGTGATGCGCCACTCGGCGGCGCATGTGATGGCCGAAGCGGTCCAGACGCTCATCCCGGGCACCCGGCTCGGCTTCGGCCCGCCCATCGAGGACGGCTTCTACTACGACTTCGACGCGCCCCGGCCCATCACCGAGGACGACTTCCCGGCGATCGAGGCGGAGATGGGGCGCATCATCACGTCGAAGGCGCCGTTCCAGCGCTCCGTGATGAGCATCGCCGACGCGCGGGCCTTCTTCGCGGAGCGGGAGGACCCGTACAAGGTCGACCAGATCGATTTCCTCGCCGGCCAGGGCGAGACGTCGGTGTCGCTGTACCGGGACCGCGAGTTCGTCGACCTGTGCCGCGGGCCGCACGTTCAGGACACGGGCCGGATCGGGCCGGTGAAGCTGATGTCGGTGGCCGGCGCCTACTGGCGCGGCAGCGAGAAGAACCCGCAGCTCACCCGCCTCTACGCCACCGCCTTCACGTCGAGGAAGGACCTGGAGGCGCACCTCGAGCGCCTGGAGCAGGCCCGCGCCCGCGACCACCGCCGCCTGGGCCGCGACCTGGAGCTGTTCCACTTCGACGAGCACGGCCCCGGGTTCCCGTTCTTCCTGCCGCGCGGGATGGTGGTCGTCAACGGCATCCGCCAGGCCGTCCGCGACGAGCTCGACCACATGGACTACGCCGAGATCCAGACGCCCACGATGCTCGACACCGAGCTGTGGAAGACGTCCGGCCACTGGGACAACTACCGCGAGAACATGTACTTCACGGAGGTCGAGGAGCAGAGCTTCGCGATCAAGCCGATGAACTGCCCGGGCGCCTGCCTCGTGTACCGCAGCCGGCGCCACTCGTACCGCGAGCTGCCGCTGCGCTACGCCGAGTTCGGGCACGTCCACCGCCACGAGCTGTCGGGGGTGCTGCACGGGCTGTTCCGCGTGCGGGCCTTCACCCAGGACGACGCCCACATCTTCTGCCGGCTCGACCAGGTGCAGGACGAGGTCAACGCCGTCCTCGCGCTCACCGACCGGTTCTATGGCCGCTTCGGGTTCGAGCGGGTCGAGCTGAAGCTCTCCACCCGCCCCGAGAAGGCCATCGGCGAGCAGTCGATGTGGGACCGCGCCGAGGAGGCGCTGCGTCAGGCCCTGGGCGACCGCGAGTACGGGCTCAAGGAGGGCGACGGCGCCTTCTACGGTCCGAAGATCGACTTCCAGGTGACCGACGTGATGGGCCGCTCGTGGCAGCTCGGCACCTGCCAGCTCGACTTCTGGTTCCCCGAGCGGTTCGACCTGACCTTCACGAACGCCGACGACCAGGAGGAGCGGCCGGTGATGATCCACCGGGCCATCACCGGGTCGATCGAGCGCTTCCTCGGGATCCTGATCGAGAACACCGGCGGGGACTTCCCGCTGTGGCTCGCCCCCGAGCAGGCGCGGGTGCTGCCGATCGCCGACCGCCACGCGCCGTACGCCGAGTCGGTGCGCGCGCGGCTGCGCGACTTCGGCCTGCGGGTGGGCATCGACGCCCGCTCCGAGTCGGTGGGGCGGCGCATCCGCGACGGCGAGCTCGCGAAGATCCCGTACCTCCTCGTCGTGGGCGACAAGGAGGAGGAGGCCGGCACGGCGTCCGTCCGGGCGCGCCACGGGGGCGACGGGGGCACCCCCGCGATCGCGGCGCTGGCGGCGGCGCTGCGCGACGAGGTCCAGGCCGGCTGATTATGAGGATCAACTGGATCGGGGTCCGCAACTTCCTGATCATCGCGGCGATCGCCGGCCTGGTGTTCGTCTCGCAGGAGGGCTTCGGCGCGACCGCCGGGTCCCTGGGGCTGATCGTCCAGGTGCTGTTCGTCGCCGCCCTGATCGTGTTCGGATACAACTACTTCCGCCAGAACGAGCTGGCCTGGCTGGTGCTGAAGCCGTGGCAGCGGTACGTGATCATCGCGTGCGGCGTCGGCATCGCGTTCTTGATCATCGCCGGCTTCCCGCTGCTCTCCGACCGGCTCACCCCGCTCGGGGTGATCGCCCTCATCGCGGCGCTGGTCCTCGTGATCGTCTGGGTCGTCCGGGAGAGCCGCCGCTTCCGCTGACGCACGTCCGCGCGGGAGTCGTCACGCCCGCGCGCTGATCCGTGACAGGGGGCACGCCTAGCGTCGCTCCCATGCACCGCAGTCGTCCCCGCGGCCAGGCCGCCGTCGAGCTCCTCGCCGTCGTCCCCGCCGTCGCGATCGCCGCCTGGCTGGCCTGGTCGATGATCACGGCGGGCCACGTCCTCGGCGTCGCGGGCGCCGCGGCCCGGCACGGTGAGCGCGCCGCGGAGGTCGGTGCGCCGGCGGCGGCCGCCGCCCGCGCCGCCCTCCCACAGGGGTGGGCGCGGCGGGCGCGCGTCACCTCGACCGCACAGGGCGTGCGCGTCCGGATCCCCCTGACGGGGCTGCCGGAGGCGACGTGGGTGGAGGTGGGGCCGTGACCGGGGGCCCGCGCCGGCGCCGGCGCCGGCGC
>DASSBX010000310.1:0-4861 GCA_035698305.1 Miltoncostaeaceae bacterium
CCGCTGAGCGCCACCACCCCGGTGACGTCCGCCGACGGCGGGAGCTACCGCCTCGTCGTGAGCCAGGTGTCGGGCCCCGCCCAGACCTTCGACCTGTTCTCGGAGACGGTCGGCTTCGGGGCCGCCGCCGTGGCGGAGGGGAGCATCCCCACCCCCGGCGACGCACGCGGCGCGCTGACCGTCGGGGCGGTCAAGTGGACGGGGACGTCCATCGAGCCGTACTCGTCGCAGGGGATGCCCGGAGTCGGCAAGCCCGACGTGGTCGGCCCGACGTACGTCACCTCCAACCCGGAGTGGCCGGGGACGGCGGGCACGTCGGCCGCGACCGCGCACGTGGCGGCGGCGGCGGCGCTGCTGCGCCAGCGCCGGCTCGCGCTGGGCCTCCCCGCCGGGCGGGCGGAGCTGCGCGGCGTCCTGATCTCCGGCGCCCTGGACCTGGGCCCCGACGGGGCCGACCCGGCGTACGGGGCGGGGATGGCGCGGCTCGACACATCGGCGCCCCGGGTGCGGCTGCGCGTGGGGACCGGGCGGCGCCGTGTGGTGCGCGTGCGCGCCGTCGACGCCGGTACAGTCCGCCGGGTGCAGGTGACGCTCAACGGCCGTCGCCTCGGCACCTGGAGGCGGCCGGTCGCCGGCGTGCGCCTGCCCTCCGGTGCGCGGGGCCGGCTCACCGCGATCGCGGAGGACATGGCGGGCAACGTGGGTGTGCGGTCGCGGAAGGTGGCGCGGGCCCGGTGAGGCGCCTCGCCGCAGCCGCCGTCGCCGCGGCCGGGCTGGGCGCCGCCCTGGCGGCCGGCCACGCCGCCGCCACCCCCGCGCCGGCGTCGCTCACGGTCGACGCGCGGCCGGGGAAGGCAACCCAGGTGGCGCGGGGCCTGGCGAAGGGTGGGCTGCGGATCCAGCGCCGCGACGGACGGCGCTTCCAGGTGGTGGCCGCCCCGTCCCGGGCGCCGGCGCTGGCGCGCCTGCCGGGCGTGGCGGGCGCGCGGGAGTCGTCGACCGCGTTCGGCGACGAGCTCCAGATCAGCCAGGGCGTGGAGCGTCAGGGTGCCGACGTCCTGGGGCGCGTCGCCGACGGCGGCGCCGGCCTCACCATCGCGGTGCTCGACCTCGGCTTCGGCCAGAACCTCGCCCGGATGCAGGGGCTGGGGGAGATCCCGGGGCCGGGGCAGCTCGAGACGCTGTCGTTCGACGCGGCGAACGGCCTGGCGGGACGCAACGCGTACGGGAACCGCACGAACCACGGCGAGATCGTCACCCAGACGGTGTTCGACTACGCGCCCAAGGCCCGCTACCTGCTGGTGAACTACCACACCGAGGCCGACTTCATCGCGGCGACGGACGCGCTGATCGCGCGTCACCCGGACATCGTCGTCCACTCCAACAGCTTCCTCGAGGGGCCGTTCGACGGCACCGGCCCCACGGCCCGGGCGGTGGACCGGGCCGCCGGCGCCGGGATCCTCTGGTTCAACTCGGCGGGCAACTACGCGCGGCTGCACTGGAGCGGCGCGTGGAGCGACGCGGACGGCGACGGCGACCTGGACTGGCCGAACGGCGACAATTGGACGTTCCCGCGTTCGCCGGGGCAGCCGATCACGTTCGCGCTGTCGTGGACGTCGCCGCCGGGGGGACCGCCCTCCGACCTGGACCTGTCGCTGGAGCGCCGCGAGGCGGACGGCAGCTGGACCCCGGTCGCCGCCTCGGCCGACCGCCAGTCGGCGGGGCTGCCGGCGGCGGAGCGGATCACGGACTACGCGCCGCCGGTGGCGGCGGAGTACCGCCTGCGGGTGGTGCGGGTGTCGGGGCCGCCGCCGGAGGGGCGGATGACGCTGTTCTCCCGCGAGATCCCCCTGGCCGCCGTCGGTGGGCTGCCGGAGAGCAGCATCCCGACGCCGGGCGACGCGGCGGGGGCGATCGCGGTGGGGGCGGTCGACTGGCGCGGCAACGCCCGCAAGTCGTACTCGTCGCAGGGCCCCGCGGACGACGGCCGGCTGAAGCCGGACCTGGTGGCCCCGACGGACACCCGGATCATGGGTCCCGCGGGGGTCCGGGCGGTCGGCGGCACGTCGAACGCGGCGCCGAACGCGGCGGGCGCGGCGGCGGTGGTGCTGGCGGCGGCGCGCCGGGCGGGGCAGTCGCCGTCGGCGGGGGAGATCCGCCAGACGCTCGGGGCGATGGCCCTCGACCTGGGCGCCCCCGGCCCGGATCAGGTGTTCGGTCTCGGGCGGGTGCGGGTCACGACGACGCCGCCGCGGCTGGTGAGGCCGAAGCCCGCGGCGCTCGCGTCGGTGCGGGGCAGGGTGTCGGTGAAGTTCCGGGCGCTGTCGCGGACGCGGGTGACGTCGTGGAGGCTCGAGGTGGACGGCGCGCCGGTGCTCTCGCGGGCGCAGCGGTACCCGCGTGGGGTCACGGTGGACACGCGGCGCATGACGGACGGCTGGCATGCGCTGTCGGCGGTGGCGCGGGACTTTCCGGGCAACGACGGTCGCCTCGACTGGTCGGTGAAGGTGGACAACACCCGGCCCGTGCTGATCGTCCGGTCGGTGAGGGTCAGGCCGCAGCGGCCGCGGCGGGGGGCGAACCGCCGCCTGCGTACGGTGCGCCTGGTGGTCGCGCTGTCGGATCCCGGCTCGACGGGGCGTCTGCGGGCCACGATCACGGCGACCCGCAAGCGCGGCCGGCCGGGCCGTCCGCGGGTGGTGGGGATCACGCCGGGGCAGCGGCGGACGGTGGTGGCGGCGACGAAGCTCAGGCGCGGCCGCTACACCCTCCGGATCGTGCTCCGGGACCGCGCCGGGAACGCCGTGACGAAGACGAAGAAGGTGCTCGTGAAGTGACGCGGCACGGTCTGGACGGGGGCCGGTCCATCGCGCAGAATGCGCACGTCCCCGGCACGCCCGGGCGTACCTGACACCCCTTGACCCGGGAGGATTCGAATGCCGCTGGAGCGTGAGGTGAAGAGCCGCCTGCGCGATCGCGTGTCGACGGCCAACAAGACGAACGTCGACGAGATCGTCGGCGAGGTGAACGCGGCCCTCGAGGGCCTCGACGCCGACGACAAGGACCACGCTCGCCTGCAGGGCTGGCTCGAGGACCTGAGCCACATCAAGGGTGGCGGCAACCCCGGCAAGTTCTCCTGAGCCCCAGGCCGGCCCCGGACGGCCGGCGATCGTCACCGGAGGCCCCCGCACGGGGGCCTTCGTCGTTGAGGGTCGGCACGTGGAACCTCGAGGGGCGGTGGTCGCCGGCCCACCGGGCGCTCCTGGAGGGCGGCCGCTGCGACGCCTGGCTGCTCACCGAGGTGCCGGCAGGGCTCGACCTCGGTCGCGGCCGCCTGGTCGCGTCGGCCGGGATGGGCGCCCTCGGAGGGCGCACGTGGGCCGCCGTGTGGTCGGCGGGCGAGGCGGTGCCCGTCGCATCGCCGCACCCGGCGGCCGCGCTCGCCGTCTTCGGTGACCTGCTGCTCTGCAGCTGCGTCCTCCCGTGGAGGGGCGCGGGCCGCCACTGGCCGGGCGACGGCGACACGGCGGCGCGCACGTGTGCCGCGATCGACGCGATAACGCCGGTCCTCGCCGCCCACGACGGCCCGCTGGTGTGGGGCGGCGACTGGAACCACGCGCTCGCCGGGCCCGAGACCGCCGGCAGCCTCGCCGGCCGGGCGGCCATCGACGCCGCCGCCGTGCGGCTGGGCCTCCGCGTCGCGACGGCCGGCCTGCCGCACCGCCTCGGCGGCCGGCAACGGGCGATCGACCATGTCGCCGTCCCCGTCGCCGCGCGCGTCCGGCTCGCACGGCGGATCCCCGCCGCCCGGCTGAGCGACCACGACGCCTACGTGGTCGACGTGGGGTCCTCGCGTCCAGCGCATCGTTCCATCGAGCGGTGACGTGGGACCCGGGACCGGGGGTGGTCGAGCTGCCCGACGGGACGCGGCTCCGCGGCCGGGGCCTCCGCGCGGGCGACGCGCAGGGTCCCTCCCCGCAGTGGGCGCTCCTCCTGCTCGCCCGGCAACCCGCCCCCGCCCCGTGGCCGAGCCGCTGGGTCGGATGGCCCGACTTCAGGCTGCCCCGGGATCCCGATGACGCGCGCGCCGCGTTCGACGAAGCCCATCGCCGTGTCGCCGCCGGCGAGCGCGTCGAGGTGGCCTGCGCCGGCGGCATCGGCCGCACCGGCACCGCCCTGGCCTGCATCGCACAGCTGGGGGGCGTGCCCTCGGACGATGCGATCACGTGGGTTCGCGAGCACTACCACCCCCGCGCGATCGAGACCCCGTGGCAGCGTCGCTACGCCCGCGGTTTCGCGCGCTCGTTCAAATGAACGCCGCGCTCACGGCCAAATGAACGCCCCGTCCCGCCTGGGCTGATCGTCTGAGCCCCTCGTTGACGGCTGGGACGAGGGCGCGCCGCGGACCCCCGAGGATGTGCACGTGCACGTCGGGTCGCGATGGCTGATCGGCCTGACCCCCTCATTGATGGGGTGGGACGAGGGCGCATCCCTGACGAGGGGAGGCGCCGTGCAAGTGAACGCCGGGCTCACGGCCAAGTGCACGCCCCCTCCGGCGCGCTAATCGCCTGGACCCCGTCATTTGCGGGGTGCGACGAGGGCGCGCCGCCGACCCCCGGGGACGTGCAAGTGGACGCTGGGGTCGCGGCCAAGTGCACGCTCGGGCCATGGCCAAGTGCACGCTTCGCCCGCCGCGGGGGGCTGATCGGCCTGAACCCCTCATTGATGGGGTGCGACGAGGGCGCGCCGCCGACCTGGGAGGACGTGCAAGTGAACGCTGGGGCCACGGCCAAGTGCACGCCCGCGCGGCGCGCCGGCCGATCCGCGCCAATCCTTCACCGACGGGTGCGACGAGAGCGCG
>DASSBX010000311.1:0-2394 GCA_035698305.1 Miltoncostaeaceae bacterium
GCCAGACGCTCCTCCGCCCCGCGCCAGGCGAGCACCGCGATGCGCCGGTGGCCCAGGTCGTGGAGGTGGGCGGCGAGCGCCCGCGCCGCGCCGCGCACGTCGGCGCGCACCGCGACGATCCCCGGCCCCCCCGCGCCGTCCACCACGAGCGTCGGCGCCCGGCCGTCGGTGAGCGCCGCGTGCCGGAAGAAGACCCGGCCGTCGACGGCCTCCCCCGAGGCCTGGCCCGACAGCAGCATCGAGTGGCCGGCGCGGCCGCAGACCGTCAGCAGGCCGCGCGCCACGAGCGCGGCCGCGGGGTCGCCCAGCAGCGCCTCGGCGTTCCCGGGGGCGACGAAGGCGACCATGCCCGTCCGTCCGCGGGCGAGCGAGCGGGCGCCCGGGTGGGGCCCCGGGTAGCCGAGCTCCGCCGCCGCGTCCAGCACCCGCTGGCGGGTGGCCTCGGCCACCTTCACGGGGTTGCTGTACGTCGTGGAGACGGTCCACACCGACACGCCGGCCGCGGCGGCCACGTCGCGGAGGGTCGCGGCGGCCATCGCCCGCCTGGGCTTGCGCCGATTCATCTAACTGCTTAGTGTAGCCGCGTGCTAACCCGTTAGACAAACGGCGCCCGAAGGAGCCATCCCCATGCCCGTGCTCGAAGCCCCGCAACTCGTCACCAACAGCCGGATGCTCTACTTCACGTGGGTGCCGGCCGATCCGGACGCGGTCCGGGCGCTGGTGCCCTCGAGCCTCCAGCTCGCCGAGAACAACCAGTGCTTCATGAACCAGTACGTCGTGGACTCCACCGACCAGACGTCGGGTTTCGAGGCGTACTCCCTCACCTACTGCGGGGCCGACCTCGCCGGGCAGGACACCCCGGACGGCGCGGTCCCCGGCCGTTGGTGGACGCACTACTTCAACTCCAACGCGGACATGCGGGCGTACGCGGCGCAGCGCGGCGTGCCGGCGGGCGTGGGCGAGACGACCCTCGAGATCACCGACGGGGTCCTGACCGCCACCACCTCGGCGGACGGCACGCCCGTCATCCGCACGACGGTCACCGTGGGCGACGAGATCGCCGTGGTGGGGCGCGGCCAGCTGCGCTACATCACCGACGTGGACGGCACGCTCACCAGCGGCCTCTACCCGTTCGTCGCGGGCCTGGTGCAGCCGTGGGAGGTCACGAACCTCGAGTTCCTCGAGCCCGACCACCCGGTGTCGGCGCTGCGCCCGGCCGACCCGCTGCAGGTGACGTGGGGCTTCTACTCGCCCAACGCGTCGTTCTGCTACCCCGGCGGCGAGGGGCCGCTGGCTGCGTAGCGCAGGTGGGGACGCCTGCCGTGCCGGGGCCGTCCACCCCCGACCCCGGCGCGGCGGGCGGCCTCGACGCGCTCGCCAGGGACCTCCAGGAACTGCAGGCCGGCGGCACCCAGATGGTCGGCCTGTTCGCCCGGAGCGAGAACTTCCGCCACGTCCGGCACGAGCAGGTGCTCGCCCGCTGGCCGATCATCGACGAGCCGTGGGCGCGCAACCTGGAGGCCATCCGCCAGGGCGCGATCGACCGGACGCCGGGCGCCGCGACCTTCGGCCGGTAGTCCAGGCAGACAGAGAGGACGATCCGATGACGACCCCCCAGACCGAGGCGCGCCCCAGGCCCCTCCTGGACTGGAGGCAGGCCCACCCCGACCGCCTGCGGGCGCTGCTGGCCGAGGAGGCGGCGGGCGCCGAGGACGTCGCCCCCGTGAGCGACGCCGCGATCCGCGCGCACCTGCGGTTCGTGACCGAGGCGCTCGCCGCACGGGCCTCCGACGCGGACCGGTCGCGCCTCGAGTCGCTCGACCCCTCCTCCTCCGACGACCGGCTCGACGACGCCATCGCGCTGGTCGGCGGCGCCACCGCCCACGAGCTGCGCCTGCAGTTCGGGGAGTCCGCCGCGGCGGACGCCGCGCTCGGCGACATGACCGGCCGGCGGGTCCGCCTGGCGGCGTGGCACCGCGTGTACCTCGAGGACCTGGAGGACGCCCTCGGCCCGGGGGCGTTCGACGCCGAGGGGGCCACGGCGTGGATGGCCTCCCACCAGGACGTCCTGGCCGACACGATCTTCGCGATGGACCGCCACGCCAAGCGGCGCGAGATCGACCGCGGCGGCCCAGACGCCCTCGCCGACATGGAGGTGACCAACCGGATCGGGCAGGCGGCGACCCTCCACGCCCACACCCGGTTCCTGGTCGACGCCATCGGGCGGCACCTGCGGGACGCCGCATGAGCGGCGAGGGGTTCTTCATCGACCACGTCATCTACGGCGTCGTCGATATCGACGCGGCGTCCGAGCGCCTGCGCGAGGAGCACGGGCTCGGCTCGGTGTCCGGCGGCGTCCACCTGGGCGGTACGAGCAACCGGGTGGTGCCGCTC
>DASSBX010000312.1:0-8296 GCA_035698305.1 Miltoncostaeaceae bacterium
GAGAGCCACGACCGGCACGCCTGCGCTGCGCAGGGCGCCGGGCAGGTCGTCGTCCCCCGCGTCCGGGCCGAGCACGACGCGGAGGGCCCTCGGCGACATGCGCTCGAGCACGGCGCTGCGGGCGAGGAGCGCCAGCGTCCGCGGCGGCAGCGGGGCGAGCAGCTCGCGCACGTACGCGGCCATGCGCGGGTCGTCGCCGCGGATCCCGGTGGGGTCGGCGGCGCCGAGGGCGAGCGTGAGGGCCGCGGGCCACCCCTCGGTGCGGCGGACCAGGCGGCGCACCTGCGCGGCGGTCAGGGCGACGCCCGCGGCGGCCGAGAGGCGGGCGGTGGCCTGCTCGTCGAACGCGAGGTCGCCGGTCCCGATGCGCAGCAGCCGCCGCTCGGCGGCGAGCCGCCCCAGCGGCAGGGCGGGCGCCGCGCGGCCCGCCACCACCACCTGGGAGCCCGCGGGCAGGCAGCCGATCGCGCCGTCAACCAGGCCCGCCGCGTCGTCCCCGGCGGCGATGCCGGAACCGTCGAGCACCAGCACCACGGGCTCCGGCCCACGCGGCATCGCCGTCGTGACCGCGTCGGCGACGGCGGAGCCCGGCCGCCGCCCCGGGGCGACCCACGCGAACGCGCGCGGGTCGGCGTCGGCCCAGTGCGACAGCAATGTGGTCTTCCCGTAGCCCGCGGGGGCCTCCACCACCACCAGCGGCACGTCCGAGGCGGCGACGAGCCGCTCGACGAGCCCGGCGCGCACGACGTCGCCCGCCCGGATGCCGGGCGGAGCGTGACCCGCGCGGCGGGCACGGGCGATCGGCACGACCCCGGCGGTGCTGCGCATACCCGCACGGTAGGTGGGAGCCGGGGTCCCGCAGCCGGGGGCACCGGCGCTCACCCGGGTGAAGGGCCACCCCCGCCCGAGGCGTCCCCGCGGCCTCAGAGCGGGGCGGCGCTCCGCAGGTTGACCCCCAGGTGCTCGCGCAGCACGAGCCCGATCATCCGCTCCACCCCCGCCGCGGCGGCCGGCGGAACGGCGTCGACGGCCTCGGCGAGCGGCCGCCCCACCAGCCCGGCGAGGGCGGCGACGGCCTCGGGCTCCACCCGCTCCGCCCCCGTTCCGCAGGCGTCGCACAGCACCCCGCCCGCGGAGGCGGAGAAGGCCGTCGCCGGCCCCCCGGCCGCGCCGCACCGCACGCATGCGCCCAGCACCGGCAGCAGCCCGCTCACCACCAGCAGCTTCGCCTGGCACCCCAGCACCAGGGGGTGCAGCCGCGCGGGACCCGGGCCGGCGGCGCCGGCGCGCGCCAGAAGCCCGAGGGTTCGGCCGAGGAGGTTCCACCCCTCCTCGGACGGCTCCGCCTCGGGCATCACCCGCATCACCGTCTCCAGCACGCACGCCGCCGCCTGGAGCCGGTGCCCCGCCACCCACAGCCCGGCGTGGGCGTCGAGCACCGACGCCCCGCGGATGGTCCCGAGGTCGCCGCGGCCCTCGTGGATCGTGACCGACGCCGTGACGCCCGGCTGCAGGCGCCCGCCCAGCCGCGACGTGGTGCGCCGCGCCCCCTTGGCGATCGCCGACACCCGGCCGTGGCTGCGGGTGAAGAGCGCCAGCACCAGGTCGGCCTCGGAGTAGCGGATGCCCCGCAGCACCACCGCCTCGGTCTCGAACGTCGCCACGCCCGGGAGTCTGACCGGACCCGCGGACCGCCGTCCCCACCGCGATGATTGAGCGCTACACTTTTTGCATCATGAAGACACCGCGCATCCTCATCTACACGAGCGACTTCTGCTCCTACTGCGTCCGCGCCAAGAACCTGCTCACCAAGAAGGGCGTGGCGTACGAGGAGATCCACCTCGACCGGTCGGACGTGCGGAGCCGCATGGACCTGGTGGAGCTGACCGGCCGCTACACCGTGCCGCAGATCCTGATCGACGACCGCCCCGTGGGCGGCTACGACGACATCAAGGCCCTCGACGACCAGGGCCGCCTCGACCCGCTGCTGGGCCTGGCCTAGCCGGCGCCGCCCGGCGCGGGGATGATCCCCAGCTGCTGGAGCATGCCGAGGTCGTCCCGGACGGCCCAGTGCTCCGACGCCCGCCCGTCCCGCATCCTCAGCATGTGCATGTGCTGCACGGAGAAGCTCCGCCCGGTGGGCGGCATCCCCAGCAGCTCGCCCTCATGTGTGCCCGAGAGGGTCGCCCGGTAGGCCACCAGGTCGCCGGCGGCGACCACCTCGTGGACCTCCAGGCGCATGCCCGTGATCGCCGCGTGCAGCCGCTCCATCCGCAGCCGGAACCCGGCGTGCCCCGGGTCCTCGCCCGGCCACGCCTCGTGGTTGACGTAGTCCTCGGTCACGAACTCGGGGATGCGGTCCAGCTCGCCGCGGTCGAACAGCGCGGCCGCCCGCTCGCGGGCGAACGCCTCCATGTCGGCGGGGGTCACGACTCCCCGCCCTCGTCGGCAACGGCCGGCGAGATCGCCATGCCCAGGCGGCGCCGGCGGCGGCGGTGGCGCACCACCAGGTAGACGACCCCGCCGACGATCGCGAGCACCAGCGCGTAGTCGAAGTAGTGCAGGTTGTGCTGCAGGTCCTCCCAGTTGTCGCCCACCGCCCGGCCGGCGAGGGCGAGCATGAGCACCCAGGGGATGCAGCCGATCAGGGTGAGGACGGTGAACCGCCAGAACGGCATCCGTGCGATCCCCGCCGGCAGGCTGATGAACGTCCGGATGATCGGCAGGCACCGGGAGATGAGCACCGCCCAGTCGCCGTAGCGGGCGAACCAGCGGTCGGCTGCGTCCAGCCGTTTCGGGGTGATGTGCAGCCAGTGCCAGCGCAGCGCCCACTCGCGGCCCTTCTCGCGGCCCACCCAGTAGGCGATCCACGAGCCGATGACGTTCCCGGCGACGCCGGCGACGACGATCCAGGCCAGCGACGCGTCGCCCTGGGAGACCAGGAAGCCGCCGTAGATCATGATCGCCTCGCTCGGCACCGGGATGCAGGCGCTCTCGAGGATCATGAGCAGCAGCACCGCCAGCGCGCCGTAGCTGCCGACCTGGTCGGTCGCGAAGTTGACGAGCGGTGCGGTCAGATCCGGCATCCGCCGTCGAGCTTAGCCGCCGGCGGCGGCGGCGCGATCGGCTCCCGTGGGAACCCCCCGGATGGCCCTGGCCGAACGGACGCCGTCCCGGATGGCGTCCGAGACGGCCTCCGCGGCGGCCACCCCCACGGCGAACGCCGACGCGGGCCGCGCCCCCGTGGCGAGGCAGAAGGCGGCGTCGCCGTCGATCGGCGTGTGCACCGGCGACACGGCCCGCGCCATGCCCGCATGGGCCATCCGGGCGACCGTCGCCGCCTCCGACCGGGTGAGCCGCGCGTCGGTGACCACGCACGCGAGGGTGGTGTGCTCGGCGGCGGCGAGCCGCGGGTGGAACGGCGGCTGATCGATCACCCGCTCCCAGGCCCGCATGAACCGGCCGTCCTCGCCGACCGCACCCGCGATCACCGCGCCGTCGCGGTCGATGACGTCACCCCACGCGTTCACCACCGCCAGCGCCGTCACGATCACGCCGTCGTGCAGGCGGCGCCCCCCGGCGCCCAGGCCGCCCTTGCACCAGCCGTCGCGCGCCCGCAGCTTCCCGCAGGTGGCGCCGGTCCCGGCGCCGACGCTGCCGACGGCGTGCGGCCCGTCCGCCAGCGCCTCGCACGCGGCGTAGCCGTCGTCCGGTCCAGGCCGGCGGGCGTTGCCGGTGATGCCGAGGTCGAAGATGCAGGCGGCGGGCACGATCGGCACGCGGGCGACGCCGGTCTCGTGACCCAGGCCGCGCTCCTCGCACCAGCGCATCACGCCGGCCGCGGCGTCCAGCCCGAAGGCGCTGCCACCGCTGAGGAGCAGCGCGGTCACCTCCGCCACCGACGCGAGCGGCGCCAGCAGGTCGACGTCGCGCGTCGCCGGCCCGCCGCCGCGGACCTCGACCGCCCCCACCGTCCCGGGCGGCGGCATGATCACCGTGCAGCCGGTGCCGGCCTCCGCGTCGGTCCACTGGCCCACCCGCACCCCGGGAACGTCGGTCACCATCGCGCGGGCTCCGGCTGGCAGGTCGGGCACCAGTACGTGCCGCGCTGCGCGACCCGCGTCTTCACGATCGCGGTGCCGCAGCGGGGGCAGGGGTCGCCGCGGTGCAGGTGGACGCGCAGCAGGTCCTGCATCGTGCCCATCTCTCCGAGCGAGTCGCGGTACGAGTCGATCGACGCGCCGCCCGCCGCCACCGCCGCCCCCAGCCGGTCGCGGATCGCGCGGTGCAGGCGGCGGATCTCGTCGCCGCCGAGCGACCCCGCCTGCCGCTCGGGATGGATCCGGGCCTGGAACAGCGCCTCGTCCACGTACATGTTGCCCAGGCCGGCGACCAGGACCTGGTTGAGCAGCACCGCCTTGATCGGCCCCCGGCGGTCGGCGAGGAGGCCCTCGAGCACCTTCGCGGTGAACCGCGGCGTGAGCGGCTCGATGCCGACGCGCTCCGCCCAGTACGCCTCGCGCTCGGACGCCGGCCCGGCGGGGACGATCCACGCGCGCCCGAAGCGGCGCATGTCGCCGAACGTGATGGTGCTGCCGTCGTCGAGCGTGAACCGGGCGCGCAGGAAGCGCTCCTCGCCCTCCTCGCCCGGCGGGCGCCAGTGCAGCCGCCCCGTCATGCGCAGGTGGATGGCCAGGGTGTCGCCGTCGTCCAGATCGATCAGCAGGTACTTGCCGCGCCGCGCCACGGCGGCGATGGACCGTCCGGCCAGCGCCGCGGCGAACGCCTGCGGGTCCTCGGGCTCCACCAGCTTCGCGTCGTGCACCTCGACCCGCGCGATCGTGCGGCCCGGGATGCGGTCGGCGAGCTGGGCGCGGATCGTCTCGACCTCCGGCAGCTCAGGCATCGCCCCCATCCCCGCCGAGGTGGAACCAGGGGCCCGCCATCCGCACGGCCTCGCCGGCGGCCCACCCGTCGCGGGCGTGGACCACGGCCAGCGGCTGCCCCGCGTCGACGTCGTCGCCGGGCCGCACCAGCAGCTCCACCCCCACCACGGGGTCGATCGCCTGGTCCGGGTGCAGGCGGCCGGCGCCGAGCCAGCGCACCACCTCCCCCACCCCCCGCCCGTCGATCGCGGTGACCGTCCCCGCGCGCGGGGCGAGCACATCGACGCGCTCCGGCGCGGAGGGCAGCGCGGCCTCGTCGGTCCAGACGGCGGGGTCGCCGCCCTGTGCCTCCACCCACCGCTCGGCCCGCGCCAGCGCCGACCCGTCGGCGAGCGCCGCGGCGGCGCGCGCCTCGCCCTCGCCGGCGGGGGCCGTCCCGGCCGACTCGGCCAGCCGGCCCGCGGCCCGCACCGCGGCCGCGCGGACGTCGTCGGGCCCGGCGCCGCGCAGCACCTCCCCCGCCTCGGCGACCTCAAGGGCGTTGCCCACCATGCGGCCGAGCGGCGCGCCGGCCTCGACCAGGTCCGAGGTCACCGCGCGGCCCCACGGCTCGGCCATCCGCTCCATCAGCGCGGCGACGGCGCCGCCGGCGTCCCGGTCGGGCACGAAGGCGCCGGCGCCGTACGGCACCTCCAGGTGCAGCGACTCCGCCCCGGAGGCGATCGCCCGGGCCATCGCCGACGCCGCCACGACCCCCGGCGCGGGGACGGTGCCGGTGGCGTCGCGCAGCTCCGCGAGCCGCAGGTCGGCGGGCGCCAGGCGCCCGTGATGGCCGGCGACGGCGATGCCCTCGTCGCGGATCTGGCGCACCCAGCGCTCCAGCGACAGGTCGACCTCCATCCCGGGGATCGCGTCGAGCTTGTCGGCCGTCCCGCCCGCGTGGCCCAGGCCGCGCGACGCCATCTGGGCGACCCGCACCCCCAGCGCGGCGGCGAGCGGGGCGGCCGCGATCGGCACGCTGTCGCCCACGGCCCCGGTGGTCACCACGTCGCCGGTGGGCCCGAAGCGGCCGAGCTCGAGCCGGTCGCCGGACGCGACGAGCGCCCGCATCAGGGCCTCGGCGTGCCCCTCCGGCAGGCCCCTGGTGCACGCGAGCATGCACCAGGCGGACATCAGCGCGTCGTCGGACGTCCCGTCGATCCAGCGCCGGACGAACTCCTCGACGCTGCCCGCGTCGACGGGGTCGCCACGCCGGGTGCGCTCGACGACCTCCACGGGGGCGAACGGGACGGCCATCGGCCCTCGACCCTACACCCGCATCCCATCGGGACGCCGCGAAACCGCTGGTAGGGTGCCCTCCGTGCCTCGCCTCGCGACATGCGTCGCCGCGCTCGCCGCGTGCGCCCTCGGCGCCGGGACGGCCGTCGCGCAGCAGCCGACGACGACGCCGGCGACGCCCGCCGATCCGGCGCCCGCCGCCGCCGCGCCGAAGCTCACCTCCCTGCGCCTGCCGTCCGTGATCTCCGCGCAGCAGGGACACGCCCGCTTCCTGGTCGGCATCCGGCTGTCGGCGCCGTCGAAGCTGACGGTCCAGGTCCTCTCCTCGGCGGGGAGGGTCGTGCAGGCCCGCACCGACGCCACGATGCGCAGGGCCGGCCGGGCCTACATCCGCATCGAGGCGGTCGACACGCGCGGATTCCAGATGCTGCAGGGCTCCTACAAGATGCGCATCCAGGCCACCGACGCACAGGGCCGCACGTCCCCGGCGGTCGGGGGGCCCTTCCGCCTCCGGCTGACCGCCCCGCGGGGGCTCGTCGACGCCTACACGATCCCGCTGTGGCGGGCGTTCCGGCGTCAGCTGGGGACGACCACGCCGGGGCAGCTGGTGGCGGTGGTCGGCCCGAAGGGCGTCCTCGCGAGGGCCGGCCTGCGCCGGGGTGACGTGATCACCAGCCTCAACGGCACGCCGGTGGCGCAGCCCGGCGCCTGGCAGACGGCGCTGCGCGCGCTGCCCGCCGGGAAGCCCGTCCAGATCCAGTACGTCCGCAAGGCCCGGACGGTGACCGCCACGCTGGAGCCCAATCCCGACTGGGAGGCGGCGCCGGACTACGCGAAGTCGCTCGCGGTCGCGGTGAAGCGCGAGCCGCGGGTGCTCGCCTACTCGGTCGCCCAGGCGCGCCAGCTCATCGACGCCGGGAAGCTGGCCGACGCGAAGGAGCTGGTGGACGGGTGGCCGGCGGCCTGGCGCAGGAGCGCGCCGGGGCAGCTGACGCAGGGCGACCTGCAGGCGAAGGCGGGCCGCTGGAAGAAGGCGCTCGGCGCGTACAACCGGGCCCGCAAGAAGGACAAGACCCTCGCCGCCGCCGAGTTCGGCCGGGGCCTGGCCCTGTCGGAGCGCAAGAAGACGAACGCGGCGATCGTGGCCTTCGGCGCGGCGGCGACCCTGGATCCGACGGACGCCTCGGCGTTCGGGTTCCGCTCGTACGCGCTGCTGCAGGCCGACCGCGACGCCGACGCGGTGGCGGCCGCCCGCCAGGCCGTCGCGCTCGACGCCCGCTATGCCGACGCGTTCCTGCCGTTCGGCATCGCGCTGCTCGCCACCGGCGAGAAGGCATCGGGCGTGAAGGCGCTGCGCCGCGGGCTGATCCTGCTGGAGGAGCCGGACCGCGCCGACCGGCTCATCGCGCAGCACCTCGACCCCACCGACCCCTGACCGCGTGGATCCCGCGCCCCGCCGACGGCGGGCGGGGGATCAGATCTCGCCGGTGGGCTCGTTCCCCTCGTCGAACGGGTCCTGGCGCGGCGGGCGCCTGCGGCGCGATCCGGACCGGCCGCCGTGCCCGCCGGCGGCGCCGCCGGCCAGGACCATGACGGTCCGGATGCCCGCGGCCAGGCCCGCCCACATCTCCCAGCGCAGCAGCGGGTTCTCGGCGAAGATGCCGTACAGCAGGAACACCGCGATCACGCCGACGAGCGCCAGTGGCCGCTGCTTCGGCGCGGCGAGATGCACCACCCAGGGGGCGATCAGCGCGATGACCAGCAGCAGGATCGTGCTCATGCGCGCGCGTCGTCGGGGGATGCGGGCATCGGCGGAGACTAGTCGCCGGAAACGCCATCCGTCCAGCGGGGGGCCCGGGACGGCGTGAGTAGCCCTATGTCAACCCTCCATCGCCGCGAGGCGCTGGAGGGCGCCGTGGCGCTCGGGGTCGTAGGGCGTCCGGTCCTGCCAGCAGCGCCAGATCACCGCCGCCCAGGAGCGGGCGAGGATCCGCTCGGCGTGGGGGTTGGTCGTACCCCGCGCCCGTGCTTTGGCGTAGAGGTCGGCGGCCCAGGGGTTGGCGTGCCGGCTGTCGCCGGCGAAGTCGATCAGGGCGTCGCGCAGCTTCTTGTCGGCGGCCCACCTGAAGGTG
>DASSBX010000313.1:0-2280 GCA_035698305.1 Miltoncostaeaceae bacterium
GCGGCAGCCGCCGCTGCCTGCGCGGGATGGGCCGCGACCTGCGGGTGGCCGCCGACGACGCCGTCGACCGCCTGGAGGGCGTCGACACCCGGCCGCTGCCCGCGTGCTACGCCGACGCCATCGCGCAGGCCACCCGGGCGATGACGGCCTACCGGAGGGCGGGGCTCGCCTTCCAGGTCGTCGACGCGCCCGCCGCCCAGCAGGCGATCAGCCGCGCCAGCCGCTACGAGGCCGGCGTGACGCGCAGCATCGCCGGCTGCGCCGCCTGACCCCGTCGCGCCAAGGCGGCCGGGAGAGGCGCTGACCGCCGCGGGGCGGTGGGTGTCCTCCGCCGGCGGGGCGCGCCGCGGATCGACGCACACCGGCGTGACAAGCGGCGCATCCGCGCGCGTTCCGTGACGCCGGACGGTGACACGGTCGTGCGGTGGGACGCCTTCGCATCGACCGGCTCGACCCGGCGCCGCTGCCACTGGCCGTCGACGGCCGGCTCCTGGCCGCACGCTGTCACGTCGCGGATCGTCCGCTGCCGCGGCTGGTGGGCCTGCTCGGCACGTCCGACCTCGGCCGCGACGAGGCGCTGTGGATCGACCGCTGCGCCGCCGTGCACACGGCGCTGCTGCGCGCCCCCATCGGGGTGGCGTTCGTCGATGGGGCGGGGCGCGTGGTGCGGGTGGTGGATCCGCTCCCCCGGAACCGCGTCGTGGCATGCCGTGGCGCGCGCGCCGCCGTCGAGTGCCGGGCCGGCGTCCTGCGCGACGCCGGCGTGCGCCCCGGATGCGTCCTGCGGCGCACGGCGGTGGGTAATTCCCGCTCCGAGCGGACGAACTGCGCGCTCGCGGGGGGTGATCCGGCACCGCCTCGCGCCTCTTGCCCACCGATACGCGGCGCCACCCGGGCGGCCGCACGACGGGCTGGAGGCGGATGATGGCGGTGGGACTCGGGAGGGCGGTGCCCTCGGTCCTGGTGGTGGAGGACGACGCGACGGTCCGGCGGTTCCTCGCCGAGAACCTGATCGCCGACCGGTTCGCGCCGATGTCGGCGGCGAGCGCCGAGGAGGCGCTCCAGCTCCTGGCCGGCGCACGGCCGGAGGCGGCGCTCATCGACGTGGGGCTGCCCGGCATGAGCGGCCTGGACCTCATCGGCGCCATCCGCGAGGGGCGTGCCGACGCGCCGTGGGACAGCGGGCTGCCGATCCTGCTGCTCTCCGGCGAGGCCAGCCCCCACGCCGCGGTCCGCGGGATCGAGCGCGGCGCGGACGACTTCGTGGCCAAGCCGTTCCACTACCCGGAGGTGCTCGCGCGCCTGGGCGCCCTCATCCGGCGCTCCCGCGGCGCCCTCGCGGCCGAGGAGGTCCGCGTCGGCGCCCTCACGATCGACCGGCACGGGCACGTCGCCACCCTCGGCGGGCGGCGCCTGGATCTGTCGGCCAAGGAGTTCGCCCTCCTCGACGCCCTCGCCCGCGACCCCAACCGGGTCGTCACGAAGGCTGAGCTGCTCCGCGACGTGTGGGGGTACCGCTCCGCCGGGCGCACGCGGACGGTCGACAGCCACGCCAGCAGGCTGCGGCGCAAGCTCGCGGCGCATGGCGGCGCCGAGCGGTGGGTCGTGAACATCTGGGGCATCGGCTACCGGCTGCTGCCGGAGGAGGCCTGACATGGCCGCCCCCGCCCTGGACCGGGCCGTTCACGACCTCCACGGGCCGCTCACCGTCATCCGCGGTCTCTGCCTCGGG
This sequence comes from Miltoncostaeaceae bacterium, assembly GCA_035698305.1. Classification (GTDB taxonomy): domain Bacteria; phylum Actinomycetota; class Thermoleophilia; order Miltoncostaeales; family Miltoncostaeaceae; genus Miltoncostaea. The sequence continues at coordinate 1,733 of DASSBX010000313.1, forward strand.
CTCGAGCGCTGCGACCGCCGCGCGGAGCGCAGGCGCACCATCGCGCTGATCGACGCCGAGGTGCTGCGGCTCGCGCGCGGCCTCGCCGGGCTCGTCGCGCCGCAGCCGGCCTCCGCCGGCGGGGCCGACCTGGCTGCGCTCGCGCGCAGCGCCGCCGAGCGGTTCGCGGCCGTCGGCGGCGCGCGCGGCGTGGGGGTGCGCCTGCTCCGCGGGGCGGACACCGCCCCCGTGGCCGGCGACGCCGCCTGCCTGGAGCGGGCGCTCGACAACCTCATGCGCAACGCCGTGCGCCACGCCGGGCGGGCGGGAACGGTCACGATCCGCGTGGCCGTGGCGGACGGACGCGCCGAGGTGCGCGTCCGCGACGGCGGGCGCGGCGTCCCACCCGCCGACCGGGACGCGATCTTCCTGCCGGGGGTCCGCGGCTCGGCGCCCGAGGGGGAGGGGAGCGGCCTCGGCCTCCCCATCGCCCGGGAGATCGCCGAGGAGCACGGGGGCACGCTCACGCTGGACCCGGCCGGCCCCGGGGCGTGCTTCCGCCTGCGGCT
>DASSBX010000314.1:0-6413 GCA_035698305.1 Miltoncostaeaceae bacterium
GCTCGCCGCGCAGGCGCTCGCCGTGGCCGCCGTGGTCCTGATCGGGCTCATCCAGGTCTTCTGGGTCGCGATCGTCCTGATCGTCGTCTGGGGCCTCCTGTTCGCCGCCTCGGTGCCCATCCGCCAGGCGTACCTGAACGAGCGGATCCCCTCGCAGCAGCGGGCGACGATCCTCTCGTTCGATTCGCTCATGTCGTCGAGCGGCGGCATCGTGACCCAGCCCGTCCTCGGGCGGACGGCGGACGTCTGGGGCTACCCCGCCTCGTTCGTGCTGTCGGGGGCGATCTCCGCGATCGCCCTGCCCTTCCTCGCCAGGGCGAGGAGCATCGAGCCGCCCCGCCCCGGCGATCCCACCGTGGGGCGCGATCCGGGAGCCGAGGTCGACGACCCCGCGGCGGGCCGCGTGGAGCGCGCCGCCTGAGCGCCGTCAGCGGGGGGCCGCGAGGCGCAGGCCGCCCATCCGCCCGCCGCCCACCGGGTGGATGCGGACGGCGGGGAGCGTCTCGCACGTCACCAGGCCGTCCCGCGCGGTCGCGGCCTCGATGAGCGGCCACAGGCGGCGCACCGACCCGGGGGTGTCGACGATCGTCAGGTGCACGGGCGCGCGCCGGCGCAGGGCGAGGGCGCGCTCCCGGTGCACCGCGCCGCCGAACGTCGCGAACGCGCCCCGCATGGCGGTCGCGCCCGCGCAGCCGGCCGCCCGCAGCTCGCGGACCAGGTGGTGGGCGGCGCGCTCCTCGGCGCCCAGGGCGACCAGCACCCGCTGCCACACCCCGAGGCCCGCGGGGTCACGCTCCGGCGCCACGGGGAGCGGCCCCACCGCGACGCCCGCCCGGCGGACCACGTCGACCCGCTCCAGGCACAGCACGTGCTCGCCGGCCGCCCCGCGCACCCGCGGCAGCGCCCGCAGCACCGTCGCGGACGTGCCCACCGCGATGACAGCGGCGGGCACGTCGCTCCCGCCGCCGCGCACAGACCCCCTCCGGCGCCGTCCCCCGAGGACGCCGTCCACCCCGACCAGCGCCGTGACGCCGGCGGCGCCCTCCACCACCAGGGCCCCCGCGACGGCGCGGACGGCGCCGCGCGCGCAGTGGACGGTGAGCTTCGCGGTGGCGCCCGCCCACGGGAACGGCTCGTCGTCGAGCCCGAGGCCGGGGAGCGCGGCCCGCTCCAGTGTGAGCAGCCCGGTCGGCACCAGCTCGGCGACGTGCGTCGCCAGCGGCGCGACGGCGGACGCGGCACCCACGACGACGGTGAGATACGGGAGGTCGTCGGAGAGCGTCAGCAGGCGGTCCGTGCGCAGGCGGTGGTGGGCGCCGAAGCCCTCCACGCCCCGCAGGGCCGTCGCCGCCTCGACCCCCGCCCCCGCGACGGCCTCCATCACCGCGTCGCCGGTCAGGCGCCCCGCCGTGCGCGCGCGCTCGCCGTGGTGGACCACGAGCTTCAGGTGCTCGCTCACCCCAGCGAGCCGAGCCACCAGCCCAGGCCGATCGCGCCCACCCCCAGGGCGACGCTCAGGCCCAGGTTGAGCGCGGCGGCGGCGTCCGACCCCTCCTCCAGCAGGCGCTGGGTCTCGAGCATCCACGTGGAGAACGTGGTGAAGGCGCCCACCAGCGCGCCGGCCAGGAGCAGGCGGGCGTCGCCGTCGACGCCCCGGCCCACCAGCAGGCCCAGGACCAGCGCGCCCAGCACGTTGACCGCCCTGGTGCCCCACGGCATCGCGCCGGACGTGCGCCGCGAGACGGCGCCGTCGAGCGCGACCCGCCCCACCGCGCCGGCCGCGCCGAGCGCCCCGGCCAGCACCCAGGTGGCCACGGTCACGCCGGCGCCAGCCCGGCTCGCCGCACCAGGCCGGACGTGGCCACCACCACCGCCAGCCCGAGCGCCACGGAGGTCACCAGGTATGCGGCGGCCAGGGGCGCGTGGCCGTCGCGGCCCAGCTCGACGACCTCCAGCTGGAGGGTGCTGAACGTGGTGAGCCCGCCGCACAGGCCGCCGCCGATGAACGGCCGCCGGTAGGCGGTCGGCGGCGTCCGCTCCAGCAGCACCGTCCCGGCCCAGCCGAGCATCGCGGCGCCCGCCAGATTCACCAGGAACGTCGCCCACGGCCAGCCCCCAGGGTGCACGGGCAGCGCCTCGGCCACGCCCAGCCGCGCCCACGTGCCGAGCGCCCCGCCCGCCGCCACGGAGAGCAGGGTCATGTCGCGCGGCCTCACAGCTCCCGCCGGAGCAGGCGGGATCCCACCTCCCTGGCGCGCTCGGTCACGGGGCGCCGCCGCCACGCGTCCAGCGTCACCTCGTCGGACACCTCGATGTCGGCGGTGAACGACGCGGTGAGCGCGTCGGCGAAGAGGCGGTCCTGGACGGCCAGGACCGCCTCGTCGTTGAGCTGGAAGGAGCGGTTGTCGAAGTTCGCGGATCCCACCACCGACCACACTCCGTCCACCACCAGGGTCTTGGCGTGCAGCATCGTGGGGCGGTACTCCCAGATGCGGACGCCCGCGTCGAGCAGCCCCCCGTAGGTCGCCCGGCCGGCGTGGCGCACCACGTCCTTGTCGATCCCGGGCCCCGGGACCAGCAGCCGCACGCGCACGCCGCGCCGCGCCGCGTCCTCCAGCGCCTTGAGGAAGGCGGGCCGGGGCGCGAAGTACGCCGACGTCAGGTCGATGCGCTCGCGGGACGCCGCGATCGCGAGGAAGTAGAGGGTCTCGACGTTCGTGTCCCCCACCCCTGCCGTCGAGCGGATGACCTGCATCGCCGCCCCGTCGCCGACGGGATCGAGCTCCGGCAGGTCGTCGTCGCCCGCGATCACCTCGCCGGTCGCCTCCAGCCAGTTCTCGGCGAACGCGCCGAGCAGGCCGCGCACCACCGGTCCGCGGACGCGGACGTGGGTGTCGCGCCAGTGGTCGGAGTCGTGCGCGTCGCCGGTCCACTCGTCGGCGATGCCGACGCCCCCGGTCAGGCCGACCTTCCCGTCCACCACCAGGATCTTGCGGTGCGTCCGGTTGTTGACCCGCCGGATCGCGTACGGCTTCGGCGGCCGGAACCGGCGCACCACCACGCCGCACTCCTCCATGCGCTCGATCAGGGCCCCGCTCATCTTCACCGCCCCGACCGCGTCGATGAGCACGCGGCACGTCACCCCGGCGCGGGCGCGCTCGCAGACGGCGTCGGCCACCTCCTCGGCGATATCGCCCTGCCAGTACACGTAGGTCAGCAGGTTCACCGTCTGCTCCGCGCTGCGGATCGTCTCGAGGAAGCAGGGGAAGATGCGGTCGCCGTTGATCAGCAGCTCGATCTCGTTGCCGCGGCTGATCGGGGCCTGCGTGAGCGACTCGGCGGCGCGCAGGAACCCCTCGCCGCCGACCTCGGGCGGGTCGTCGATCGTGTAGCCGCGGCCGCCCTCGCGGCGGTGGCGCAGCGAGTCGCTCGCGTACCAGAGCGCCGCCCACAGGGCGATCGCGGCCGGCCAGCGACGGTTCACGGGACCACGAGCTCGAAGTGCCGCGGGGCGATCACGATGGGCGTCTGCGCGGGGATGACGTCCCCGTCGACGTTCATCTGAGCCCCGTCGGGCAGCCCCAGCGACACGCGGGCGCCGCGGGCGCCGAGCACGCCGGGCTGGCCGGTGATGCGCCCCTCGCGCAGGGCGGTGGCGTACTGGATCAGGCGCAGGCGGTTGCCCGCCTGGATCACGACCACGTCCAGCAGGCCGTCGTCCGGCTCGGCCTCGTCGATGACGGATCCGGCACCGAACGCGCCCGAGCACGCGACCATCACCTGCCATGCGCGGCCCTGGAACACGCGGCGGCCGTCAACGTCGACCGCGCAGCCCAGCGGCCTCCCCATCACGCCCGTGGCCGCCGCGCCGGCCAGGTAGGCGAGGGGGCCCAGCACGCGCTTGAGCGGCGAGGCGCGGCGGGTGGCGGCCACCGCGAGTCCCGCGGTGGCGACGTTGGCGAAGGGGCGGTCGCCCATCCGCGCCAGGTCCAGCCGGCGCCGGTGCTCGCCGCGCACGGCGAGGCGGGCGGCCTGGCGCGGGTCGTCCGGCAGGCGCATGCGCCGGGCGAAGTCGTTGGCGGTGCCGCTGGGGATCACCGCGAGCGGCACCCCCGCCGCGCCGGCCGCCTCGGCCGCCGGGCCCACCCCGCCGTCGCCGCTCGAGAGCACGACGCGGTCGACGCCGGGGGCGAGGGCCTCCGCGGCAGCGTCGATGGGCACGGTCGCGACGTCCGCGGCCCCCTCCTGCCGGAGCATCGCCGCGAGCTCGTCTCCCGACGGTCCGGAACCCGACCCTGAGGACGGGTTGTTGAGCAGGACGACCCTCACCGCCCCCGAGCCTACCCCCGGGGCGGCGGTCCCACCCGTCCGCGCGCGCTTCCGGCGGATTCCGCGCGCGTGGCGTCCGGGCGCGGCCGGTAGCGTCCCCGCCGATGCGCCTGATCGTCGCCCGCTGCGAGGTCCGCTACTCCGGCCGCGTGTCCGCCGTGCTGCCCATGGCGGTGCGGCTGGTGATCCTGAAGCAGGACGGCTCGGTGCTCGTCCACTCCGACGCGGGCGGCTTCAAGCCGCTCAACTGGATGACGCCGACGACCCGGATCAGCGAGTCGGAGGGCCTGCTGCTGGTGGAGAAGGGCAGCGCATCGCGCCTGGAGCGGCTCGAGATCCACATCGAGGAGGTGCTCTCGGACGTCGCCCACGACATGGGCGAGGGGCTGGGCCTGGCGAAGGACGGCGTGGAGCGCGACCTGCAGGAGGCGCTCGCGGCCACGCCGCAGGTGCTCGGCGCCGGGATGCGCCTGGTGCGGCGCGAGTACCCCACCCCGGTCGGCCCGGTGGACCTGCTGTGTGCCGATCCCGACGGCTACGTGGCGGTGGAGGTGAAGCGCGTCGGCACCATCGACGCCGTCGAGCAGCTGTGCCGCTACCTGGAGTACATCCGGGCCGAGCACGGCCTGGAGGGGTGCCGCGGGACGCTGGTGGCCGAGACGATGAAGCCCCAGGCCCGTACGCTGGCGACCTCCCGCGGCCTGGCCACCGCGTGCGTCGACCTGGCCGAGCTGCGGGGGCTGCGCGAACCGGAGCTGCGGCTCTTCGGGGCCTGACCACGGAGCTCCGCACCGATCCGTTCCCCTGCCGGGTGGTGCGCCACCGGGGCGCCCGGCGGATGACGCTGCGCGTGGGGGCCGAGGGCGTCCGCGTGACCGTGCCCGCCCGCATCCGCGCGTCCGCGCTCGAGGCGTTCCTGCGGGAGCACCGGGGCTGGGTGGCCGAGCGGCTCGCCGAGGTGCCGGCGGCGCGCCCGCTGGCCGGCGGCGACGCCCTGGCGCTGCTGGACGGCGCCCTGACCCTGGAGGCGACGGGCGGGCCCGGAGGCGGCGGACGCGCCGTCCGCCGCGGCGACCGGCTGGTGGTGCGGCCGGACGCCGAGGGCGGGCTGGACGCTCCCGTGGAGCGCTGGTACCGGCGCGCCGCCCTCGCCGAGCTGGAGCCCCGCGCCCGGGCCCTCGCCGCGGAGCTGGGACGCGAGGTCACGCGGGTCGCGGTGCGCGACCCCCGCTCCCGGTGGGGCAGCTGCACCGCGCCGGGCCGCCTGTCGTTCTCGTGGCGGCTGATGCTGGCACCCGAGCACGTCCTCGACCACGTGGTAGCGCACGAGGCGTGCCACCTCGTCCACCCGGACCACTCCCCCGCCTTCTGGGGCCTGCTCGGGGAGGTGCGCCCCGGCTACAGGACGTCGCGCGCGTGGCTGCGCGCGCACGGCGAGCGCCTGCGCCTCGGCCCCGCCTGGAGGACGGTCAGCCCCGCCTGATGCGGGCGATGCGGTCCTCGATGTTGGCCGCGCCGAGCAGGTCGTTGCGGGCGAGGGCGTCCTTGCGGAGCACCTCCAGGCCGGCGAGCGCCCCCGGGACGTCCAGGGCGAAGCCCGCCGAGCGCTCCCACGCGTCGCCGGCGCGAACGGTCTCGCCCCTGTCGGTGAGCATCAGGGCCAGCGCCCGCCACGCGTACGCGTTCTCCTCGTCCTCCTCGATCACCCGCAGGGCGGCCTGCTCCGCGCCGTCCAGGTCGCCGCGGGCGCGCAGCGTGGCCGAGAGGGCGACCCACCCGGGGGCGTTCTCCCGGACGGTCGACAGCAGCCCAACGGAGCGGCGGAGGGCCTCCTCGCTGCCGGCCAGGTCCCCGGAGTCGCGGCGGGCGGCGCCGAGGGTGGTGAGGCTGCCGGCCGTCTCGCGGATCGCGTGGGCGCGCTCGGCGTACGCGAGCGCCCGGGCCGGGGCACCCTCCACGCGGGCGCGGCGGGCGGCCGCGAGGGCCTCGCCGAAGTCGGTGACCTTCGCGGCGGCGCGGTGCTCGGCTGCCAGGGCCGCCTGGGCATCGTCGCCGCTCATGGACATGGCGGCGCCGGGCGCCAT
>DASSBX010000315.1:0-2057 GCA_035698305.1 Miltoncostaeaceae bacterium
GCCCCGGCCGGGACATCGCGTTCGGCGAGCGGGAGCCCAGGGACCTGGTGGGGCACGGCACGTTCGTCGCCGGCCTCATCTCCGCGGTGGACGGCAACGGGATCGGCACCCGGGGCGTCGCCGGCAGGACCACCGTCCTGCCGATCCGCGTGACGACGAACGGGTCGATCACCAGCGCCAACGCGGCGGCGGGCATCGTGGCGGCGGTCGACGCCGGCGCCTCCGTGGTGAACCTGAGCTTCGGCGGGCCCTCGCTGTCGTCGGCCGAGCGCGCGGCGCTCGACTACGCCGTCGCGCGCGACGTGCTGGTGGTCGCGGCGTCCGGCAACACGCGGACGTCCGGCAACGTCGCGGTGTTCCCCGCCGCCGCCGTCGGCGGCAGCCGCGGAGGCTGGAGCGACGGCATCAGCGTGGGCGCCGTCGACCCGAACGGACTCCCCGCGCCGTTCTCGACATCCAACGACGCGGTGACCCTGAGCGCCCCGGGGGCCGGCGCGGCCGACGACTGCGGGGACGGCGTGTTCTCGACGATCCCGCAGCAGGCGACGCTGTGGTCGGACGGCGGGTGCCTGCGCACGGTCTCCACGGGCGCGCCGTGGTCCGGGCGGTACGGCTACGCAGAGGGCACGAGCTTCGCGGCGCCGATCGTGGCGGGGGGCGCCGCCCTGGTGCGCGGCGTCAACCCGCGGCTGTCGGCCGCGCAGACGGCCGACGTCCTGCGGCGGACCGCCCGCCAGACCTACGGCTCCGGGTGGAACTCCCGTACCGGCGCGGGGGTGGTCGACCTGGCCGCCGCGGTCGCCACGGCCCGGCGCTACGACGTGACGCCGCCGATGCCGTCCGTGCGGGCGACGCCCTCGTCCGGGGGCGTCTCGGTGTCGGTGACCGTGAGCGACACGACCGCCTCCTCCTCCGAGCACGCGTCGGTGACCGCCGTCCGGCTCGAGGGGTCGTCGGACGGGGTGGACTACACGGCGATCGTCCCCTCGGCGACCGGGACGATCCGGGTCACCGACCCCGCCGCCGCCGGCGTGAGGCGCTGGTACCGGGTCACGGCGTGCGACGCCAACCGCAACTGCGGCACCGCGGTCGCGGGGCCCGTCACGTCCGGCGTCGCCGCCGTCCGCACGGGGGCGCTCCTGAGGTCGGCCCGCCCGGCGCTGAGGTCGGTGTCGGCCGTCCGGCCGAAGGCGTGCCGCACCTGCGTCACGATCAGGTTCACCGCACGAGGCAACGGCCCGCTGCGGTGGAGGGCCGACATCTCCGGGGCCGGGATCAGGCTCCACCGCAGCGGCCGGCTGGCGTCGGCGCGCCGTCACCGCGTCGCGGTGCGCCTCCCCCGCCTCCCCGTCTGCCGCGGGCGCATGACCGTGCGCGTGCGCCTGACCTCGCGCCTGGGCCGGTCGACGGCGACGCGCAGGATCACGGTCACGAGGAGCCGCTGCGCGAAGGCGCGCAAACCCTCGCGCGCGGGCTCCCGCGCCCACGGCGGGCGCGGGCGCGGCTCGCGCGAGGACGGTCCCTGGTAGGTTGCATGTTCGGTGTCCCGAACATGCGTCGTCACCGGCGCGGCCGGCTTCATCGGCTCGCGCCTCTGCGCTCTGCTGCTCGACGCCGGGTGGACCGTCCGCGGGCTCGACCTCCTGACCGGTTTCACCCCGGTGGCCGACAAGCGCCGGCGGATCGCGGCGCTCTCGGCCTGCGACCGCTTCGCGTTCGGCCGGGTCGACCTCGCGCGCGACGACGTGCACGACGAACTCCGCGGGGCCGACGTGGTGTTCCACCTCGCCGGCCAGGCCGGCGTGCGCGACAGCTTCGGCGCCGGGGCCGGCGCCCACGTCGAGCGGAACGTGCGCGCCACCGCGCGGCTCGCCGGGGCGATGGCGCGCCGCGGCGGCGGGCGCCTGGTCGTGGCGAGCTCCTCGTCGGTGTACGGCGACGCCGGCGGGCGGCCGCTGCGCGAGGGCCGCCGGCCCCGCCCCGGGTCGCCGTACGCCGTCACCAAGCTCGCCGCCGAGCGGGTGGCGCGCGCGCTGGTGCCCGACGCGGTGATCCTG
>DASSBX010000316.1:0-3060 GCA_035698305.1 Miltoncostaeaceae bacterium
CGCGTGGAGCCGCATCGGCACGCCGCGCCGGGAGGGGGCCGCGCCCGCGAGCATCCGCGGGCCGGCCCCGCCCACCAGCACCGGCGAGACGGTGAGGCACAGCTCGTCGAACAGGCCGTCGGCGGCCAGCGCGCGGTTCAACGTCGGCCCGCCCTCGCACAGCACCGACGCCACGCCGTCCGCCCCCAGGCGGGCGAGCGCGCCGCCCACGTCGACGTCGTCGCCGCCGGCGACGATCACGTCCGCCACCTCCGCCGCCCTGCGGAGGCCCGCCTCCGGCGCCGAGTCGCACGTCACCACCAGCGGGCGCGCGTCGTCCGGGGCCTCCGCGAAGAACCGCGCGCCCCAGTCGAGGGTGAGCGACCGCGACACCACCGCGATGCGCGGCAGCCGAGCCTGCCCGCGCGCGCGCCGGGCGGCCTGCACCTCGTCCCGTAGCCTCGGGGGGCCGTACCCCTCGTTACGGACGGTGCCCGCGCCCACCAGGATCACGTCCGCCATGCCGCGCAGCGCCATGAACACGCGCCAGTCGGCATCGCCGCCGAGCCCCCCGGAGCGGCCCTCCACGGTGATCGCGCCGTCGAGGCTCGCCACCATGTTCACCCGCACCGCCGGCCGGCCCGCCGCGGACGGGGCGTCGGCGTACGCCTCCGCGGCGGAGACCTCCCCCGCGGGCTCCGGCAGCAGGCGCCGCATCAGGCGACGGCGTCGCGGCGGCCCCGCAGGAACGCCAGCGCCGCGGCGCGCTGGTCGTCCGCGCCCACGAACGCCGACAGCGGCAGCGCCGCGCCCGTGAACCCCGTCGCGTTCCACGTCTCGTCGCGGTCCACCGGCCCCGGGGGCAGCACGTAGAGGTACGGCTCGTCGGAGGTGACGTCGCCGGGGGAGGCCCCGAACGTGATGCGCCCGTGGCCGCGCGGCGCGTCCACCGCGGCGTCGAAGTGCTCCGGCCACAGCTGGATCTCGCTCGCGTCCGCCCCCGCCTCGTCGCGCATCGTCGCGAGGATCGCGAAGCCGAACCGGAACCACGCGCCCAGCTGGGCGGCGGCGGCCGGATCGAGCGGGAGGACGGCGTCGGGGTCGCCCGCGTCGGGCACGTCGAAGCCCGCCGCGTACTCCAGGTCGGGCGGGCCGCCCAGCAGGAACGCCGCGGCCTCGCCGAGCGTGGCGACCGGCGCCTCCTCGCGCCGGCCGTCGCGGTCCCGCACCAGGCGGTCCGGCTCCAGGCGCACCACCTGCCCGTCGAACGGCGGCGTCACGTACACGGCCCCCGCCCCGGCGCGGAGGCCGATGCGCCCCGTCGCGCGCCGTCGCGCCGGCGACACCACATAGGCCGCCAGCCGGTGCGCGGCGAGCCGCGTGTCCGTGAACGTCGCGAGCGGTGCGGTGAGGCGGTCGACGGGCATGGGCTCCTTCCCGGGAGGGACGGAGCCCAGCCTAGTGCGCCGGCCCGGCCTACCGCTTGCGGCCCGTCACCACGAGGTACTCGCTCGGCACGCGGAACGCCCCCTCGGTGCCCTCGTCCATCGCGACGCTCACGGCGATGAGGTCGGCGCGCAGGTCGTCCCAGCGGCCGTCGGCCGACAGCATCTCGCGGGCCTTCACCAGCGGGCCGTAGCAGGTGGCCATGAAGTCGATGAACGACTCCGGGGAGCGGTCGCGGAAGTCGACCGTCCGCCGCGCGAAGGCCAGGGTCACGCCCGTGCCCGCGAACAGCGCCGACACGTGCGTCGCGTCGCCCCACCGCGGCGGCGGCGACACCCCGGCGGGCGGGGCCGGCATGTACGGCGACAGCGCCGCGAAGAAGCGGCCGATGTAGCCCTCCGGCGTCCAGTTGCACAGGGCCATGCGGCCGCCCGGCCGGAGCACGCGCGCCAGCTCGGCGGCGGTCCGCTCGTGGTGGGGCGCGAACTGGATGCCCAAGGTGGAGGTGACCACGTCGAAGCTGGCGTCCGGGAACGGCAGGTCCTCGGCGTCGCCCTCCACGAACGTGGCCGTCACGCCCGCCTCGGCGGCCCGTGCGCGGGCCGTCGCGAGCAGCCCGGGGGCGATGTCGAGGCCCGTGACCCGGGCGCCGGTCGCGGCGGCCGGGATGGATGCGTTGCCGGTGCCGGCGGCGACGTCCAGCACCTCGTCGCCGGCGCCGATGTCGGCGGCCTCCACGGCCACCGGCCCGAGCGGCAGCACCAGGCGCTCGGCCACCTCGGCGTAGTCCCCCGCGTCCCATGTCGCGCGGAGCTTGTCCGCCATCGTGGGCGTCCCGGTGTGCGTGTCCGTCGTCATCGTGTCCCCTTCCGTCATGTCCCGACGTTGTCGGGGACACCTTCCGGCACGGCCGTGTGAGGGCCCGTGTGACGCCCCGCCCGGGCGGTCACACGTGGGCGGCGAGCAGGGGCGCCAGCACGGGGTTGTCGATCTCGCGTGCCAGGAGGACCGCCGACTCGTGCATCCCCTCCACGCCGAGCGCGGCGAGGTGCAGCTGGGCGCGCACCACCAGCTCGCGCATCCCGCACCGGGCCGCCAGGTCGAGCAGCTCGTCGGCGATGGCGGTCGCCTCCGGGTCGCCGGTGCGCACCGCCATCGCGGCCCGGGCGTCGAGCACGTGGCCGTGGGCCCACACGTAGCGGTCGGGGACGCGGGTGCAGCGGGTCGCCGCCTCCGCCAGCCAGCGCCGCGCCTCGGCCGAGCGCCCCCGGCGCTCCTCCAGCAGCCCGATGGCCCGCGCCGCGAAGCCCTCCCAGCACGGGTCCTCCACCTGGCACGCCAGCGCCCACGCGTGCTCCAGGCGGTCGGCCGCGCCGTCCACGTCGCCGGCGCGCAGCTCCAGCTCGGCGAGCAGCGTCTCGGGCCACGGGCGGAACGCCACCCAGCGGTCGCCGTCGACCATGTCCAGGGCGCGTCCCAGCGCCGCCACGGCGGCGCCGTCGTCGCCGCGCAGCAGGTGCAGCCGCCCGATGAGCGACCCCGACCACGCGGCCAGGCGCCCGTTGCCGGCGGCCTCCGCGCGGCGCACCGACTCCTCCAGCCGCGCGAGCCCCGGCCCGTAGTCGGCGCGGTCGG
>DASSBX010000317.1:0-5062 GCA_035698305.1 Miltoncostaeaceae bacterium
GGCCGGCGCCCCGCGGCAGCTGATCGGGGTCGCCGACCCGGCGTTCCTGGAGCGGATGGGGGGCGCGCTGGCGCTGCTGGGCATCGAGCGCGCGCTGCTGGTCCACGGGCGCGACGGGATGGACGAGGTCTCGACGGGCGCGGTGAGCGACACGGTGGCGGTCGACGGGGGCGCCGTCTCGCACGGCACCATCGACCCGGGCGCGCTCGGGTTCCCGGCCCCTCCGAACGGCGTGATCTCGGGCGGCGACCCGTCGCACAACGCCGAGGTGCTGCGGCGGGTCCTCGCCGGCGAGGGCGGCCACGAGCGGGACGTGGTGGTGCTGAACGCCGCCGCGGCGATCCACGTGGCCGGCCGGGCCGAGACGCTGGCCGAGGCCGTCACGGTGGCCGAGCGGAGCATCGACGAGGGCGCCGCGCGCGAGCGCCTGGAGGCCTTCATCGCCACCACCCGCCGGCTCGGCGGCCCCGCGTAGCGACGATGGCGACGTTCCTCGAGACGGTGGTGGAGCGCACCCGCGCCGAGGTGGAGGCGCGGCGGCGGTTGGTGAGCGACGCGGAGCTGCGGTCCCGGCTGGGCCCGGCCCGCAGGGGGCGCCCGTTCTCGGAGGCGCTGGTCGACGAGGGCATCTCGCTGATCGCGGAGATGAAGCGCGCGAGCCCGTCGCGGGGGCCGATCCGGCCGGAGGCGACCGTCACCGAGGTGGTGTCCGCCTACCAGCGGGCGGGCGCGAGCGCGGTGTCGGTGCTCACCGAGCCCAACTGGTTCGGGGGGAGCCTCGACGACCTGGTGGAGGCGCGCGCCGCGTGCGACCTGCCGCTGCTGCGCAAGGACTTCGTGGTGGACGAGTACCAGCTGCTGGAGGCGCGGGTGGCGGGCGCCGACGCCGTGCTGCTCATCGTCGCGGCACTCGAGCGCGGGCGGATGGAGGAGCTGATGGGCGCCGCCTCCGACCTCGACCTGGACGCCCTCGTCGAGGTGCACGACGAGAAGGAGGTCGAGACGGCGATCGAGGCGGGGGCCGAGGTGATCGGCATCAACAACCGCGACCTCCACTCGCTCGAGGTCGACCTGGAGACGACGTTCGAGCTGCTCGCCGACGTCCCCGCCGGCACCGTGGTGGTGGCGGAGTCGGGGATCACCCTGTCCGAGGACGTCGAGCGCCTGGAGCGCGCGGGCGTCGACGCGATCCTGGTCGGCGAGGCCCTCATGAGCGCCGACGACCCCGTCCGGGCGGTCCGGGAGCTGCTGGGGTAGGAGGCGGGACGGGCGTGCGCATCCTGGTCACCACCACGCCGGGGCACGGGCACGTCCATCCGATGGTGCCGCTCGCGCGGGCGCTCGCGGCGCGCGGCCACGAGGTGACCTGGGCGGCCGCCGCGGACGCCTGCGCGCGCCTGCGCGCCGAGGGGTTCGCCGCGGAGCCGGCCGGGCTCCCGGACGGCGAGGGCCTCGCCGCCTTCGCGGAGCGCTTCCCGGAGATCGTGCGGTTGCCGGCGGCGGAGCGGCCAGAGCGGATGTTCCGGGCCTACTTCGGCGGCGTCCGGGCGGGGCCGATGCTCCGCGACCTGATGCCCGTCGCCCGCCGGCTCCGGCCGCACCTGGTCGTCAGCGAGCAGGCCGAGCTCGCGGGGCCGATCGTGGCGGCGGCCGCCGGCGTGCCCGGCGTGACGCACGGGTTCGGACGGCTGCTCCCGCCAGGGCGCGTGGCTGCGGCGGGTGAGGTTGTCGCGGACCTGTGGCGCGGCTGCGGGCTGGAGCCGCGGCCGTACGCCGGGACGTACGACGCCATGTACCTCGACATCTACCCGCCGGGGATGCGCGGCGCCGAGCCCGGCCACGTACGCGCCGTCCAGCCCCTGCGGCCGGTGGCGTTCGGCGGCTCGGGCGCCGACGGCGACGCCGACCTGCCGGAGGGCCCGGAGCCGCTCGTCTACATCACCTTCGGGACGGTGGCGATGCATCTCGGGCCGCTCGCCGCCGCCGTCGAGGCGGTTCGCGCCCTGCCGGTGCGGGCCGTGGTGACGGTGGGGCGCGGGCACGACCCGGACGACCTCGGTCGGCAGCCGCCCAACGTGCGGGTCGCCGGCTACGTCCCGCAGACGGCGATCCTGCCGCGCTGCGCGGCGGTCGTCTCGCACGGTGGCTCGGGGACGTTCCTCGCCGCCCTCGGCCTCGGGATCCCCCAGGTGCTGCTCCCGCAGGGCGCCGACCAGTTCCTGAACGCCGAGGCGGGCGCGGCGTCGGGGGCGGCGCGGGTGGTGCCCCCGGACCGGGCGGACGTCGCGACGATCCGGGCCGCGGTCGAGGAGGCGCTGGGCGACCTGTCCGTCCGCGCGGCGGCGGAGCGGATGGCGGCCGAGATCCGCGCGATGCCGTCCCCCGACGAGGTGGCGGAGGTCCTCGAGCGCCGCTTCGCGCCGGCGCGCGGTTGAGGCGCGCTCAAGGCCCCGGCCCGCGCGCCGATGGGCCAGGGGTGAGCGTGGAGACGGCAGGCGGCATCGCCGCGACGGTGGCGCGGATCCGCGAGATCACCGGGCGCGTCGACGCGATCGCGGGGACGCAGCCGGCCGCGGACGGGTTCGCCGACGCCCTCGAGGGCGCCACCGCATCCCTCGGCACGCAGGCGCCGGACGCCACCGCCCCCGGCGCCCCCGCCCCCGCGACCGGGGCCTCGGGCGTGACGGGCGCCCAGCTCGACGCGTGGATGCAGTCGAAGAACCCCGGCGCGCCGCTCGTGGGCCTGGGGGACGTGTTCGTCCGCGAGGGGGAGCGCAACGGCATCGACCCCCGCGCCCTCGTGGCGATCGCGCGGGCCGAGTCGTCGCTCGGGTCCGACCCAGGGGCGCGCGCCCGCAACAACGCCTTCGGGTGGGGCCCCCACCGGACGTTCGCGTCGTGGGAGGACAACATCGCCACCGTCGCGGCCGGGCTTCGCACGGGCTACCTCGACGACGGCCTCGTGACACTCGCCCAGATCCAGCGGCGCTACGCCCCGCTCGGCGTCGCGAACGACCCCACCGACCTGAACTCCAACTGGCTCCGCAACACGACGCTCCTCTACGGGGAGCTCGGCGGCGACCCGAACGGATCGGTGGCGCTCACCGCCCCCTGACGACGCGCCGACCATCCGCGCGCAGGGACACGGCCCTCAGTTGCGAAGATGGGGCGGTGCGTCGCCGCCGCCGATACGAGGTCGTGGTCGAGGGCCTGTCCGGACAGGCCGCGGCCCAGCGCAGCGTCGTGGCCGAGCACCGCTCGGAGGACGCGGCCCGCGAGGACGCCCGCGTCGAGCGCAACCGCCTCGAGGTGATCTACGGGGAGGCCGCCAGCGACTGGCGGGTCGTGGTGATCCGCGACGACGAGATCGTCTGGGAGGAGCGCCCCAAGGGCACCCAGGGGCCGCGACTGGCGCCCACCTCGCTCGACCCGCCCCTGCCGCCGCCCGTGGCCGACGACCCGCCGCAGCAGCCCGCGCCGCCCGCGGCCGCCGGCGAGCCGGAATCGGAGCCGCAGGCCGAACCGGGGAAGCGGCCCGAACCGGAGAAGCAGCCCGAACCGGAGCCCGGGACCAGCGGCCCCGTGCCCGACTGGCTCATCGAGCGGGTCGAGCAGTCGATCGCCCGCAGCCAGGAGCGCGAACGGGAGCGCAACCAGGGCGATTGACCCCGGCGGGGCCCCGGGTTAACGCGCCGGAGCCCCCCGCCTCGCTACGCTGTCCGGCGTGACGGCGGACACGGGCACCGGCGATGCGCCAGAGGGGCGCGGCTGGGACCGGCGGCGCACGATCGGCGCCATCATCGGGGGCGTCATCGTCGCCGCCGTCATCGGCATGCTCGTGGTCGGCCTGACGAACAAGGACATCGGGACCTCCATCCAGGACGCCCTGGAGGAGGGCGATCGCCCCACCGCCCCGGAGGTCACGCTGCCCGTCCTCGTCGCCGGCGACGGCATCGGGCCCGTCGGCGAGCACGTGTCCGTCGAGGGCCTGCGCGGGAAGATCGTGGTGCTCAACTTCTGGGCGTCGTGGTGCACGCCGTGCGAGCTGGAGGCGCCGGTGCTCGACGAGGTCGCGGCGAAGTACCGCGTGACCCCCCAGGAGGTCGTCGTCCTGGGCGTGGACGTCCAGGACCTGAGCGAGGAGGCCCTCGACTTCGCCCGCAGCAACGGCATCACGTACCCGTCGCTGCGCGACGGCGGCGGCGACGCCCAGCAGGCGTATCAGGTGCCCGCCCTGCCCGAGACGTTCGTGATCGACCAGGAGGGGCGGATCGCCCTGAAGGTCGCCGGGCAGCTCACCCGGGCCGACCAGCTCACCAACGCCATCGAGCAGCTGCGGGCGTCGTGATGCTCCGCGCCGTCCGCCGACTCGCCGCCGTCGCCCTGGTGCTGCTCGTCGCGTTCCCCGTCGCCGCGGGGGCCTGGACGGTGAACGACGTCGCCCGCCAGGTGCGCTGCCCCACCTGCAACACGCCGCTCGACGTGTCGAACGCGCCCGTCGCCCTCGACATGAAGAAGTACATCGCCGAGAAGCGCGACGAGGGATGGACGCAGCAGCAGGTGATCGACGGCCTCGTCGACGAGTTCGGCCGCGGCGTGCTGGCGACGCCCCCCAAGTCCGGGTTCGACCTGATCGCCTGGGTCGTCCCCGGCATCGTCGTGCTGATCGGGCTCGCCGCCATCCCCATCGTCACCCGGGCGTGGGCCCGCCGGGACCGGCCGGACGCCGCGGCCGCCGGGCCGCCGCCCACCGACGACGAGGCGCGCCGCCTCGACGAGGAGCTCCGCCGCCTGGGGTGATGCTTGATTCGACCGCCGGGCCGTCCGATGTACCGGGTGGAACCACGGCGGGAGGCCGAGCTTGTCCCGAGGGACGTCCGCAGGGATGCAGGGTGGGTGGTGCGTGGTCGGCCCCGGCCGACTCGCCGATGTCGTGGCCCGGATGGCCGGCGAGCGCCGGCCCGAGCGCCTGGGCGCGGCGGTGCTGCACGCCGCGCTGGCCGTGACCGGCGCCCACGGCGGGCGCGTCGCCGCCGCCGGTCGCAACGTCGCAGCCGAGGGC
>DASSBX010000318.1:0-12681 GCA_035698305.1 Miltoncostaeaceae bacterium
CGAGACGATCTGCCGGGCCGAGTCGAGCAGCTGGAACGTCCGCGGGTCGCGGACCCGGTAGAAGACGCTCGTGCCCTCCTTGCGGGTCTCCAGCACGCCCTGGCGCCGGAGCACCCCGAGGTGCTGCGAGGTGCCGCTCGAGTCCAGGCCGAGCTCGGCCTGGAGCGCCCCGACGCTCCGCTCGCCGTCGCGCAGCAGCTCCAGGATGCGCACCCGGACGGGATGCCCCAGCACGCGGAGGAACTCCGCCCTGGCGACGTCGATCGGCTGCCGCCCGTCGGTTCCGCCGTTGGCCATGCCGCGCTCCCGGATGACATGTCGGGCTGCACCCTGCGCGCGACCCGACGGATGAGCCAATGATGTACGCGCCCGCCCCGAACCTACAACGGGTGGCCACGCCGGAGGCGAGTGGGACCGGGGTGAGGACCGGGCGGGCCGACAGGGAAGCGGCTCGACCCACCCCGTCCTCGGTGATCCGTCGCCGCACGACGGACCCGCCCGCGGAGTATCGGGGATCGCCTACGACGCGTCAAATGTTCGAAGACTTGAAGGTTCAAGCAGTCGGGGCCGCGCGCGCCGGGCAGGCGCGACGGCGTCACCTGCTTCGACAGCGTCGCCGCCGCCTGGAAGGCGCGCTGCCCCGCGGGGGTGGCCCTGAAGGCGGCGTCGTGCCCGGCGGCGACGGCGACCGCGAACCCATCGGCGTCGGCGCCCACGCGGGCGAACGCGCGGCGCGCGGTGCCGTCGTCCATCCCCAGCGCCGACAGCAGCAGGTGCTCCGGGCCGGGCGAGACGGCGCCCATCCGCCGGGCCGCGGCGTCGGCGCCTCAGTTGACGGCAGGGACACCCGTCAACTCAGGTTGACGTCCGTGGTCGCGGGGGGCACGAGCGTGAAGCGGAGGCTGCGCGTGGTGAACGGGTCGACGCCGGCCCGCTCGGCCAGGGTCGCAAGCAGCTTCCGGACGTAGGCGTCGCTCACGCGCCCCCCGGCCAGCGTGCAGAGCAGCGGCGCGTCCCGGCCGAGGCCCATCGCCTCGCGCTCGTGCAGCCACACGTCGACCACCGCGGCGGCCAGCGGGTCGAGGGTGGTCGTGCCGCGGGGCCTCCCGCGACGGTCGCGGACCGTCACCGCACCCGTCGGCGGGCAGACGTCCTCCACCCGCAGGCGCTGCGCCTCCTCCAGACGCAGGCCACCGGCCGCGACCAGCACGAGGAGCGCCCGGTTCCGGCTGCTCACGGGGCCCGGGGGCACGACGCGGATGAGGGCGTGGACCCGACCGGCGACGCTGGACGACACGGGGGTACTCCCGGGCGCGAACCCGTGGCCCGGCGATTGTACAACGGCACCGGCCGCGAGCGGGCGGTGCATCCGGCGGGGGCCTCCGCGATGGGAGGCCCCCGCCGGGGCACGCTAGATCGCGGCCTCGGGCTGCTCCGTCGGGACGCGGCCGTCGCGGCCCTCAACCAGGTGCCCCTCGAGCGACACGTTGGGGAGCATCCGGTCGAGCCACGCCGGCAGCCACCACGCCTTGTCCCCCAGCAGGGTGACCACGGCGGGCGCCACCACGAGCCGCACGATCAGCACGTCGATCAGGATCGCCAGCCCCAGCCCCAGGCCCATCATCTTGGCGATCACGTCCGGCTGCGTCACGAACGCGAGGAACACGGACGCCATGATCAGCCCGGCGAACAGGATGACCTTCCCGATCCGCGACATCCCGTGGATGACGCTCTCGCGCGGACGGTCGCCCTCGCTGTACGCCTCGTGGACCCGCGAGAGCAGGAACACGTTGTAGTCCATGCTCAGGCCGAACAGGATCGCGAAGAGCATGACCGGCACGAACGACACGACCGGCACGTCGCTGTCGGCGCCGATCAGGCCCGCGCCGATGCCGTTCTGGAAGACGGCCACCACGACGCCGTAGGCGGCCAGCACCGAGAGCACGTTGAAGACGGCCGACACCAGCGGGATCAGCAGCGAGCGGAACGCCATGATCAGCAGCAGCACCGACAGGCCGATGACCGCTGCGATGAACAGCGGCAGGCGCGACGCGACCTTGTCGGAGAAGTCCTCGAAGCCGGCCGTGTTGCCGCCCACGTACACCCTGAGGGGCGTGCCGGCCACGGCCTGCGGGATCACGTCGGAGCGCAGGGTCCCCAGGAGCTCGCTGGTGCGCGCGTCCTGCGGGGCCGTGGTGGGGGTCGCGAAGATCGTGGCCATCTGGCCGTCGGGGCTCGGCAGGGCCGGCGCCACGGACGCGACGCCCGGCGTGGCCCGCACGGCGTCCTCCAGGACGGTGAGCTGCGCCGCCGTGTCCGGGTCGTCCTTCGGCGTGTCCACGGCGAGCAGGAACGGGCCGTTGGAGCCCGGCCCGAAGGCCTCGCTGAGCTTGTCGTAGGCCTGGCGCTGGGTGGTGGACGGCGGCTGGTTCCCGTCGTCCGGCTGCCCCAGGCGCATGTCCATGACGGGCAGGGCGAACACGATCAGCACGAGCACGCCGAGCGCGATCGACACCCACGGCCGCGCCGTGACCAGGCGGCCCCAGCGGGTGAAGCCCTCGGACGGCCGCGTGTGCTCCGGCTTCCTCGGCTTCAGCCAGCGGGCCAGCGCCCCGATCATGATGGGCAGGATCGTGATCGCCGAGATCACGACCGCGGCCACGCCGATGGCGGCGCCCAGCCCGAGCTTGCCGATGAGCGGGATGCCGATCAGCAGCAGGCCGGCGATCGCGACCATCACGATCAGGCCGGCGGCGACCACCGACGCCCCGGACGTGGCCGCCGCCTTGGCGGACGCGTCGCGGACGCTGTCGCCCGCCGCGACCTGCTCGCGATAGCGGGCGATGATGAGCAGCGCGTAGTCGATGCCGGCGCCCAGGCCGAGCATCATCGCGATGATCGTTGCGAAGTCGGGCAGCCCCAGCGGCTGGGCGAGGGCGCCCAGCAGCATCTGACCGACCGCGACGCCGATCAGCGCGCCGATCAGGGTGGCGGCCATCGCCGCGAGCGACCGGAACAGCAGCGTCAGCAGCACGATGGCCACACCGACGCCGATCAGCTCGCCGACCGGGGCCTCCTGCTGGGAGGCGAGGTCGATCACCATGCCGCGCATCGCCACGTCGACGCCGCCGGCCTCGACGGTGCGGGCCGCGTCCTCGAGGGCCCGGCCGTCGGAGGTCTCGAGATCGGTGATCTCGACCCCGTAGCGGACGTCCGCCGACGCGATCCTGCCGTCGTCGGAGACGCTGCCGCCCTTCGCGAACGGGTCGGAGACCTCCTTCACGTTGGGCAGCGCCGCCACCTTCTGCAGCGCGCCCTCGATGGCCTGCCGGTTGGCGGGGTCGCGGAGGGTGCCCTGGTCGACGCTGAAGACCAGCTGGGCGTCGGCGCCGGCGAACTGCGGGCTGTGCTCGCGGAAGAGGTCGACGGCCTTCTGCGACTCGGCACCGGGGACCGAGAAGTCGTCGGCGGCCTTGCCGCCGGCGGCGGCCGCGGCCCCCACCAGCACGAGCACCGAGATGGCCGCGACGAGGCTGCGCTTCCAGTGGGTCGTCAGGGATCGTGCGAGTCGTGCGAGCAGGTGCGACATCGTCGTTCCCTCTATCGTTGGGTGACCGGCGAAGGCGGAAAGCTAACAGACCATGCAAAATGCCTGAGCCTGCAAAGTTACGGCGAGGATAACTTTGACCACCGCCCCGCAACCGCCCGCGGCGAACCCCGAGCCGGAGGGGCTGCGCGAGCGCAAGAAGCGCCAGACGCGCGAGGCGATCGCCGCCGCCGCGCTCGACCTGTTCGAGCGCCAGGGCTACGCCGCGACCACGATCGCCCAGATCGCCGCCGCCGCCGACGTCTCCCCACGTACGGTCTTCGGCTACTTCGCGTCGAAGGAGGAGCTCGTCTTCCTCGACGAGGGCGAGTGGTTCGGGCGGCTGGAGGAGCGGATCACCGGCCGCCCCGCCGACGAGACGGCGCCGGAGGCGCTGCGGGCCTGGATGGAGGAGGTGCTCGGTGAGTGGGACGGCCGCGAGGACGAGATGCGGGTGCGGGGGCGCGTCATCGCCGCGGATGAGGGGCTCTGCGCGCTGAAGGCGCGCAACAAGGAGCGGGTGTGGGAGCTGCTGGCGAACGGGATCGCACAGGACCTGGACCGGCCGCCCGACGCCCTGGAGCCGCGGATGGCGGCCGCCGCGACCACGGCCATCCTCGAGACGCTCGACCGTTACGGCCAGGAGGCGGGGCCCCCCGTCGACGTCGCGGCGTGGCGCGCCGAGGCGCTGACCGCCGTCGACCGGGCGGTGGTGTTCATCGCCGCGGGCATCCGCGCGCTGCGGGACGCCGACCGGGGCCGGTGACGCCGGTGGGGGCGGCCGTGCGTCCGGCCGGTCAGGCGGGCTCGAGGTCCCCCGCGCCGGTGAGCATGGCGGCGTAGGGGCCGCCGAGCGCGGTCAGGTCGTCGTGGGTGCCGCGCTCCACGATCCGCCCGCCGTCGAGCACCACGATCTGCCCGGCGTCGCGCACCGTGGACAGGCGGTGGGCGATCGCGATGACGGTGCGGCCCTCCGACAGGCGCTCCAGGGCGTCCTGCACGGCGCGCTCGGTCTCGGTGTCGAGCGCGCTCGTCGCCTCGTCCAGCACCAGGATCGGCGGGTTGCGCAGGACGGTGCGGGCGATCGCGATGCGCTGCTTCTCGCCGCCGGAGAAGCGGTAGCCCCGCTCCCCGACGACGGTGTCGTAGCCGTCGGGCAGGGCGGCGATGACGTGGTGGATGCGCGCCGCCCGGGCGGCCACCTCGATCTCCTCGTCGGTGGCCTCGGGCCGGGCGAAGCGGATGTTCTCCCGCACGGTGGCGTGGACCAGGTAGGTCTCCTGCGACACCACGCCCACGGCGTCGGCGATGGAGGCGAAGCTGAGGTCGCGGACGTCGTGGCCGTCGATGGTGACCCGGCCGGCGTCGGCGTCGTAGAGGCGGGCGACGAGGTAGCCGAGCGTCGTCTTGCCGGAGCCGGTCTCGCCCACGATGGCGGTGGTGGTGCCCGCCGGGACGGTGAGGGTGACGTCGTCGAGGGTGGCGTGCTCGGCGCCCGGGTAGCGGAACGTGACGCCCTGGAACGCGACCTCGCCGCGCAGGGTGGCGCGGTCGAGGGCGACGGGGTGCGGCCGCTCGGCGATCTCCACCGGCAGGTTGAGGTACTCGAAGATCCGGTCGAAGAGGGCGAGCGCGGTCTGCACGTCGATCTGCACCGACAGCAGCGACATGATCGGGCGGAACAGCCGCGTCTGGAGGGTGGTGAACGCGACGACGGTGCCGATGGTGACCGCCGACCCCATCCACGACTGCCCGGCGAACCAGTACACCGCGGCGGGCATCACGGCGAAGCTGGTCCCGATGGACGCCATCACCCACCGGCCGGCCATCCGCTGCCGCACCTCGAGCTCGGCGAGCCGGGCCGATTCGCCCTCGAAGCGGTCGGCGAGGGCGTCGGCGCGACCCATCGTCTTGCCGAGCAGGATCCCCGAGACCGACAGGGACTCCTGCACGATGCTCGACATGTCGGCGATCGTCTCCTGGCGGGTGGTGGTGATGCGCCGCCGCTGCGCGCCCACCCGCCGGGTGAGCACGATGAAGAACGGCAGGAGGCCGAGGGAGAACACCGCGAGGCGCCAGTCGAGGGCGAACATGGCGATGACGCTGGCGATGACGGTGGTGACGTTGGAGACGATGGACGTCGCGGTGGACGTGACGACGTTCTGGACGCCGCCGATGTCGCTGGCGATGCGCGACTGCACCTCGCCGGTCCGGGTCCGCGTGAAGAACGCCAGCGACAGCCGCTGGAGGTGCCGGTAGACGGCGGAGCGCAGGTCGTGCATGACGCGCTGGCCGACCTGGTTCGACAGGAGGGTCTGGTAGACGCCGAGCACGCCGGTGACGACGGCGATGAGGATCATCCCGCCGACGAGCGCGGTCAGGAGCTGGTCGTCCCGCTCCGGGAGCGCGGTGTCGAGGACCGCCTTGAGGAGGAACGGCGAGACGATGTCGAGGCCGGCGGCGACGGCGATGAGCCCGAGGACGGCGCCGAGGCGCCGGCGGTAGGGACGGAACAGCGCGATGGCACGGCGCGCGTTGTCGCGCCGGACGCGCGGGTCGGCGGGGCGGGTGGCGTCGGGCTGGGGTGCCCCTCCGTTCCGTGTGGCCATCGGCGGGTGGTACCACACGGCTCCGACGGGGGCCCCAGGCGCGCGATGACGCGCCGCCCGCGCCCTACTCCCTCAGGCAGCCGGCCTTGGTGTAGGTGACGTTCGCGTCCCACATGATCCACTCCCGGACGCCCTCGGCCTCGGCGCCCTTCACCTGGGCGCAGACCTCCTTCGGGCCGTAGTGGACCTGCAGGGAGAAGTCCTGGAGCCAGGGGACGACCCGCGCGCCGCTGCCGGCGACGAGCTGGTTGAAGTGCTTGATGGACTCCACGACGATCTTCCGGGGCTCGCTCTCCGGGTTCGCGACCCCGTAGACGCCGGGACCCCAGTGGCTCGGGTAGATCAGGGGCGCGACGTAGTCGACGTTGCGGGCGATGCGGCCGACGTCCTGGGCGACCTCCTCCGGCCGGAACGCGGCGATGCCGAACAGGCTCGCCCCCAGGAACGCGCCGCTCGGCTCCAGGGCGTCCCGCGCCTCCCCGAGGAAGCTCACGATCGACGCCTGCGCGCCGCCCTTCAACCCGGGGAAGACCATCGTCTCGATCGGGCCGTCCGGCCGGCGGATGTAGTCGTAGAGGATGTCGTCGACACCCGCCTCCGCGGCCTCGCGGGCGATGTCGATGTTGTACTTCCGCACCACCGGGTCGGCGAAGTTCGTGAAGCCGCCGTAGCCCGAATAGGCGCCACCCGACGGCGTCTGGATCACCTGCTGCCGCTGCCCGTGGTCCCACGCCCACTTGGCCTGCACCGGGTCGCGGAACGCGACGATGCGCCCGATCACCCGGCCCCCGAGGGCGTGGATCTGGTCGACGGCGTCGTGGATCTCGTAGCTCTGGTCCACCGCGCCGATCCGGTGGGCGAGCGGCACCTTGGTGTCGTACCCCACGATCCCCGACTCGTCCTTCAGGTCGAGCTCGATCGCGTTGATGAGCCCCTTGCGCAGCATGTCCAGCACCGGCTCGCGCAGGTAGTCGGTCTCCCACGAGATCGCCGTCATGTGGACCGCCCGGATCGGGACGAGCGGCGTCCGCGTGACCACCGGGATGCTCGTCCGGATGCCCCGCGAGTTCCCCGCGCGGTCCACCGCGCGCACCGACACCAGCCCCGGGGGCGGCGTGGGGAACGTCACGGACCACGTCCCGTCCGATGCCACCTTCACCGGTGCGTCGTCCACCGTGACCGTCGACGGCTCGTCCACCGTGCCCGCGAGGGTGACCGGCGCTCCGCGGACCGCCGGGCGCGTGGGCGCCGTGATCTCGATCCTCGGCCGCGTGCGGTCGACCGTGAACGTCCACGAGCGGTGGACGTCCCACGGCACGAACGGCTGGTCGATCGAGAAGTTGAGGGTGTGCGTGCCCTCCTCCAGGTCGCGCGGACGGAACGTCAGCTCCCCGTCGCCCACGTAGGCCTGGTCGATGACGTCCCCGCCGTCGTACTCCAGCGTCGCCGTGTCCATCAGGCTCGGCAGGTCCGAGTGGATGCGGAACAGGAGGTCGTCCGTGGCCCGCGCGCCCAGGAACGCGTCCTGGGGCGGTCCCGTCGTCGCGATCTGCGGCCCCGCGTCGCGCAGCGCGTAGCCGCTCAGGAAGCCGAAGGCGAGAGCTCCGCCGCCGATCAGGACCCGTCGCAGCCACGGCCGGCGCGGCCGTTCGGGGGGGCCCGCCTCCCCGGCGGGCGCCTCGTCCGCGCTCGTGGGCGGCGGGTCCTCGTCGACGGCCGGCGCGCTCCGCCGCTCCGGTGGGCGTCGGGTGGCCATCGCGGGGACGTTACCCGCTCCCGGACGAGGCCCACAACGCGACCGGCCGCCCCGCGGGGGTCGCTACGCGGCGTGGACCCGGTCGCGGCCCGCCCGCTTCGCGCTGTACAGCGCCCGGTCGGCCAGCCGCTGCAGCTCCTCGGCGTCCCCCGCCGACGACATGTCGCAGACACCCGCCGAGCACCGGACCCCATCGACCCCGTCCATGCGGATGAGGGCGAGCTCCTCCCGGGCACGCTCGACCGCACGGATCGCCCCGGCCGTGTCGATCTGGGGCAGCACCCACGCGAACTCCTCGCCCCCGATGCGCGCCACAAGCTCCCCGGCGCGGCACGTCCCGAGCAGCCGTCGCCCCACCTCCGCCAGCACGGCGTCGCCCGCCTGGTGGCCGAGGGTGTCGTTGACCGTCTTGAAGTCGTCGAGGTCGATGATCGCCAGGGCGAGCATGTGGCCGTGGCGCCGGGCGCGCTGCACCTCGCCGTTCAGTCGCGCCGTGAACGCGCGCCGGTTCGCCAGGCCGGTGAGCGGGTCGGTCGCGATCAGCCGGTCGAGCTCCGCCCGCGTCTCGGCGTTCGACACCGCGATCGTCGCCAGCTCCGCGAACGCGGCGAGGCGGCGCTCGTCCGCCGCGTTGAACGCGTGGGGCCGCGCCGACCCCGCGGCGAGCGCCCCCCACAGGTGCCCGCGCGTCCACAGAGGCGCCGAGATGCCGCTGCGCAGGCCCGCCTCCAGGACCTCCGAGATCGAGTCGTCGGCCGTCACCAGCCCGTAGTCGTCCACCCGTGCCGCCGCTCCGGAGCGGGCGGTGCGGCCGGTGGCGGAGCCGTCGCTCAGCACCACCACCTCGGGCACGGCGGCGCCGGGCGCCGCGGGCGGGTGCGCCGCGATCGGCGTGGCCTCGGTGTGGGAGCGGAAGCGGTAGACGGCGCTGCCCTCCGCGTCGAGCAGGATCGCCGTCTCCTGGGCCACCACCCGGCCGATCTCCTCCAGGTCGGCCTCGCGGGCCACCACCGTCGCCACGCGCCGCAGCGCCGCCTGCTCGGCCTCGCGGTTCACCCGCTCGGTGATGTCGGTGAACGACACGACCACGTGGCCGCGGTCGGCCCCGGGCTCGGGCAGCACCCGGCCGGTGAGCCACCGGGGGCCCTCCGCCGAGGGGACGCTGAAGTCGAGCGCCAGGCGGTCTCCGGTGGCGAAGGCGTCGGCCACCGCGCGCTCCAGCCGTGACGCGGCCTCCGGCGGGAGCCCCAGCTCGCCGACGCCGCGGCCGATCAGGGCGGCCGGCTCGCGCTCGGTCGCGCGCGCCAGAGCGGTGTTCACGAAGACGATGCGCTGGAGCGCGTCGATCAGGGCGATCGGGTCGGGCGAGTCCTCCACCAACGCGCGGAACGCCGCGTTGCCGGCACTCAGCCGCAGCTCCGCGTGCTTGCGGGCCGTGATGTCCGTGGCCAGCAGCTCCACCCGCCCCGGCGCCCGGGCCCCCCGCCGCGGGACGAGCCGCAGGTGCAGCCACCGCAACCCCTCGACGGTGGGCATCTCCAGCTCGATCTGCTGCTCCTCGCCGGTCTCGACCGCCCGGCGCAGGGCCGTCTCGAGCGGCACCACCACCTCGGGCGGCAGGCCCGCCTCACGCGCCGTGCGGCCCAGCAGCGCCTCGGCGGGGAGCCCGACCATGGCGAGGGCCGCGTCGCTCGCCGCGAGATGGCGCAGCTCCCCGTCCACCTCCATGACGATGGGCTGCTCGCCACCGCCCGCCGCTGTCTCCGTCGATGTCACCGCGCCCTCCGGGTCCTGGGCCCCCGGAACCGCTCATCCCATAGGGGGATGCCCCGGCGCAAGTGCCTGCGAACGACGAATCGGCGGTTCTGGCGGTTTCCGGGCACGGTGCCGGACGGCCCTAGAACGTCTCGTCGTCGGGCGACCGCCCCCCTTCGGGGTGATCGACGCGGTCCATCTGGAAGCCGCGCCACAGCGCGCCCGACCCGGTGCCGCCGAGCCCGCCGAGGGTGCGCCAGCCCAGCGTGAGCACGACGTCGCCCAGGGCCACCGGCGCGCGCACCAGGACCGAGTAGAGCGCCCACCAGAAGGGCGAGAAGCTCTCCGGACGGACCTTGCCGCCCCTGCGCGCCGGCTCCAGCAGCACATACGTGCTGCCCGCCTGGCCGTGGACGTCCACGGTGGGGTGGACCTGCTTCGAGAAGTGCCGGTCCAGCGTCTCCCCGCGGCCGTAGGCGCGGCCGAAGCGGAAGCTCAGCAGCACGCCGAAGACGAGCAGCACCAGGGACCAGACGTGCCACAGCAGCGAGACGCCGCCGAGGGTGGCGATCCAGAGGAGCGCGAAGAAGGCCACCAGACCCACGCACCACGCGCCCCACCGCCACAGCGGGTCCTTGAGCTCAGGACCGAACGGCAGCGGCCGCCCGCGGTTCACGGCCGCGTGGTCGTGATGGTGGAGCTCTCGCCGGAACTGAAGCTGACGCCCCCGGAGTCCCCCGTCACGCAGCCGACGCCGCGCAGGCACATGGAGCCCGCGAACGCCCCGCTGGAGAACAGGATCCCGAAGATGACGATGACGCCGATCACGACGAACAGGGTTTTCATGGTGGTCGCCATTTCGCCCCTGCCGATCCGACTCCTGCGGACCCGCACGGGAGAGGTTCGCCGACGTCACCCCGGCCCGGACGGGCCGCCCCCGCTCGCCGTCAGTGCGGCGAGGCCTCCCGGAGGCTGCGCACGGCGGACACGAGGGCCGCGCGCTCGGGTGCCGACAGCCGGCCGAGCGCCCCGGCGACCGCGTCGCGGTCGAGGCCCGGCACGGCCTCCTCGGCCAGCTTCAGGCCCTTCGCGGTGGGGACCACGATCATGCGGCGCCGGTCGTCCGGGTCGCGCTCGCGCCACACCAGGTCCAGGTCCTCCAGCCGCGCGCAGACGTCGGCCACCACGGGCCGCGAGACCCCCAGCGCGCGGCCCAGGCCGGGCAGCCCGCGGGGTTCGTCGGCGAGGGCGCGCAGCACCGCCGCCATGCGCGGCGTGACGCCCAGGGCGTCGCCCGCGGCGAGCACGGGGGTGAGCGCGGCGACCGCCAGCGGCAGGTCCCGTGCGACCTCGTCGATCTCGGCGGCGGGATCCCCCTCTGCGACGTGATCCGCCCCGGCGGCAGGGTGCCACACGTCGGCGACCGCGACCGCGGCCGGCTCGGGGGCCGGCTCGGGCTCGGGCTCCCACGCGGGCAGCAGCGCCTCGACGGGCTCGTCGACGGCCTGCGCGACCGGCTCACCGGCGGGCTCGGGCTGCCACGCGACCGGCTCCGCGACGGTGTCGGCGGCGGGCGCGGGGTCGGCCCAGACCAGCGCCGGCTCCGGCTCGGGCTCCGCGGGAGCGATCGGCTCCGGCTCCGGCTCCGGCGCGGGCTCGGCCTCCGGCTCGGGCTCCGGCAACACGACGGGCTCCACCTCGCTCACGCCGGGGACCCAGGCCTCCATTGCCGGCTCGCCGTCCTGCCGGGAGTCGTCCTCGACCCAGGGGGCGTGGTCCGGCGCGGGCGGGGCGTCGACGGCCGGCATCTCCCACTCGCCGGTCGCGGCGTCGTCGGCGAGCGGGTCGGGTGCGAGCGGCTCCTCGACGGCGACGACGGGGGCGGAGACGGAGGGCTCCGGGGCGGGGGCAGCGGCCGGCCAGGCGCCGGCGATCTCGCCCGGCATCGGCCATCCGGGCTCCACGATCATCTCGTCGAAGCCCCAGTCGGCGGCGGGGGTCGCCGGCTCCGCCGGCGGGGGGGCGGCAGCGGCCGCGGGGAGCGGCTCCAGCACGGGGGAGAGGGTGCGCGACGCGGCGGTCTCCGCCGTCGCGGCCGCCGGGTCCTCCGGCACGGGGTCGGGATAGCCCTGGATCGTGCCGCCGCGACGTGCCCGGCCGCGCCCGCGCGCGCGGGACGCGGACGTGACCTTGGCCACCGGCGCGGCGCCGGCGGCCGCGTGCCGCTTGCGGTTGAAGACCAGGAACGCCACCAGCCCGATTGCCACGGCGGCGAGGAGGAACGTGTTCACGAGGGAGGGCCTCTCCGTCTGCTGACCGTGCCGCCGGTATCGGCCCCGTCGCAGCCCCCTTGAGCCGTGCGGCGGGCGCCGGTCCCGGGAGCCCGTGAGTCGTCCGTGACGGGCTCGTGAGGCCCGGAGGCGAGCCTCGCACCGTCCTGATGCAGCGAACGACGAGGAGGCAGGGCCGTGCTGGACGACCTGTTGCACCCGGGCGCCGGAGGGGCGAGCGTGGCGGCCGTCACCGTCTGCCGGGCGTGCGAGGAGCTGATCGGCCGCGTCGAGGACGCCTGGCCGGGCGGCGACGCCGACGACGCGCTGCGCAGGCTGCGCGCCCGCATCGACGGCGTCCTGGAACGGCCGGGCGCCCCGGCCGGCGGGGATGCGGACCCGGCCGTGCCCGTCATGGAGGTGCGCTGCCTCGGCGTGACCCGCATCGAGGCGGGCGGCGTGCCCGTCGACCCGCCGCGCCGGTCGCGGCTGGTGCTCCAGTACCTGGTGGCGCACGGCCCGCGGCCCGTGTCCCGCGACGTGCTGCTCGAGGCCTTCTGGCCCGGGTCGTCCCCCGCCGCGGCCCGCAACAGCCTGAACGTCGCGGTGACGCTGCTGCGCCGGGCGCTGCGCCCCGCGTACGGCGACCGGCCGGTGGTGGTGTTCGGGGAGGAGGCCTACCGGATCCACCCCGGGATCGAGGTC